>JBNMOQ010000004.1:0-64853 GCA_051275055.1 Candidatus Pelagisphaera sp. | reverse complement strand
TCCGTACTCACATCAAATTCAGTCACTCGGATATCTAACTCCGGGAACGCTCCATGATAACGTTCGAGAAGCGAATACACCAACGGTATTGATGTCGGGGACGATCCAAAGTGACCCTGCATCCCTAGCCCTGTAATCGGGGCGTCATTATCTTTCAAATACTGAGCCGTATCTTGAAAATGCTGCTGATGCGCCGCATTACGCCCGCCGCCGGACAAAATCGAATAGTCGTTCAAATACAGCCCATGTTCCGGCAAAACGCTCCTGGCTTCCTCAAACCAATCGACCATCACTTCATTTCCAAAAGCATCCATCAAATAGTGATTATCGAAGGGTTCGTTCAACACATCCCATTCATCAAGATGATCCTTAGTGAAATCCGCGATTTCAACGATATGGTCGAGCACGACTTGCTTAGCCGCAGGATCCGCAGAGCTGGGATCATTTTCAGGCAAGAAAGACTGAATCAAGTTGGGCAGGTTTCGTTTTGAAGGCCAGACCATGACATGTCCTCGAGTATAAATGTCGCGATCCTGCAACCACTGCAGAGCCTCCAATGTTTGACTACGATTAAAATTCGATCCCCACTCACCCTCCCAGGGAGCCCACTTCAAATCATTCTCAGTCCCGCTTTGGTTGAAGTACTCAAGAACCTTCTCGCGGTAAATCTCACTGTCCGCTCCCGTTCCCATCAATCGACTAGCTGCAATAACCGATCCAAAGTGATATTCATGTCGCAACATCTGAACAGACACAATAGCTCCGCTAGCGACTCCACCACTCGAATCCAAAACACAAATACTCAAGTCTCCTTTTCGATTCGCCTCTATCCGCTCCGCAGCAGCCACTCTCCATTCAGCGTCCAACGCTCGTCCCTCGTAGCTGGGGAGCGTTTGAGGGAGCTCTTCGAATGAGTATTGAGTCTTATAGTTTATTACTTCGAGACCTCCTATCTCGAAAATCTGAGTCTTCGACCCAGCTCCAAACCCGATTTGCAAACTCAATCCTCCGCTTGGAAGAGACTCCGTCATTTCGAAAGGCAAAAGATACTCCACCCACTCGTCTGTAGACGTAATCTCACGAACAAGATATTTGGTGTAGTCAGGAGCAGGGCCTTGCGGAAAAACAGTAGCTAAACCAAGTCCTGACTCATCCGCCGATTCGATCGAACGCATAAAGAGCCTTACCAAGAGGACATCTCCCGTCGCTACACTTTGCGTCGAAGAGATTTGCACCGCTCCATTCCAATATTCGCCCGATGGACTATCTACAAGGATGCGAATCGCTCGTTCGAAAGACGAATGAGAAACATCAACAAATTCCCTACGACCAATAGCCTCGCCACCATTGCTGCCTGCCCAAAACCCTCCTGATTCCGGGAGTCCAGCTGGTAGAACCGACACTCCCCCTTCAGGCAATGGAGTCGCCTCTTCATTCCCTTGCCCCCAAGCGGGCCAAGCGAACAGACCTATTGCGAACAGCAAAGTGATTCGAAGTCTATAGATTGCGTGCGTGTTCATTCTAATTAATTCTCTAAACGGCAAAATTGAGTTTTCTCGAGTAACGCAACGAATTGAAAAAATCGTTAGCCCGAGCTCGCGTGCGAACACCCTCCATATTATACCCTACATCAATACTTCGCCTTAGGCACTGAGAATGATTCACGAGTTCCTAAGAAATATTGCCAAAGATTCAACACGCTCAACCAAGGCCAGCATCAACCGTAATTATAATGTAATTACAATTTTCAAAAAGTAGGCTTTCGGTCGAAAGTCGCTCGAAATGCATTAATGAGCGGCTCCAGCTCTCTTTCCGAAATCCTTGGGCTGTTAACGCATCCTCGAAGATAGTTCTCCGCGTCACCTTCATGGCCTTTAGTTATGCTATACCTTGCAAGCGTCATCAAAGCCAACGGGTTCGATGACTCAGCGTTAAGAGCATTTTTCATTTCAGCAATTGCTCGATCCTCCTGCCCAGTAACTAAATAGACTCGAGCAAGCTGGAGATAGCCGCCTGCTTCGTTAGGAAGCATTTCGATCGCCTTCTTGAAGAACTCGATTGCTTGCAGCGGACGATTCTCGCCAAGAACCTGCGAGCCCTTACGAATGTTCAGCGATGGAGAATCAGGGCAATTTTGAATTGCTCGCTCAAGCAAAGATGCCGCGACTGTCGGATTGCCTTTCCCCTCTTCGATACGAATCAGACCGATCCAAGCATCTGCAAAATCAGGCTTAAATTCAATGGACTTCGTAAATGAGTTCTTCGCAAGTTCAACAGGGCCGTCGGCCAAATAGGAATTGCCAAGTTGATAGTGCGTCATCGCATTTTCTGGATCGAGGTCGATCGATCTGCGTAGCAGTCGGATGCCAGCCTTGCGGTCGCCGGCATGGGCAACCCAACCTCCCGCAATAGCGACTTGATACGCGTCGTAGCAATCGTACATGAGGTCGACCATCCATGGATCGGCAATGTCATTAAAACTGCCCCACTGGCTATTGTGCATTATCGCCCGAGCGCTGTTTTGATCACCCAGTTTTTCGTAAACATCGGCCAGCAGATCGGCCCCAATTTTGTATCCGGAATTCTTCGTTACCTCAACAAGCCGGTCTCTCGCATTCTCCCAATCTCCTCGAGCCATATCGATGCGAGCGAGGCCGACGAGGGCATGCGGATTCTTCGGCTCAATTTCAAGAACATCTTCGTTCGTTTTTTCGGCTTCATTCAAACGGTTCAATTTCAAGAACGAATTGCCAAGGTGGATACGAGAAGGAATGTACTTGGAGTTCAACGTAATAGAACGTTCGAAAAGAGGAATCGCCTCCTCGAGCCGTCCATATCCCGAAAAAATTCGAGCGAGGAGATGCGACCATTTCGCCTCTTTGGGATCGGCTGAGATAAGACCACGATAAACCGACCAAGCTTCGTGCAAGTAACCATTAGCATGATACAGTCTACCTAGTTCACGATACGCATCCAAATCATTTCCGCTTCGAGCTTTCTCATCGAGAGCTTCAACTCTACGCGTGAATCGCTCGTCGGATGTAGCCATTTTGGGAACATCAGGTAAGTTCTCTTGTATCGCGACCGAGATTCTAGAGAAATTCTGCCGCGTCTTAACAAAGAATGCAGCAAGTACGAGAACCGCGAGCGAGGCGATAATAGTCAACTTCGCTTTCATTCGCTCTCGTTTTGCCTCCAGATCATAAATCGACTCATTCGATCGAATGGCCAATAGGCATGGAATCCTCCCGAAACAATCGAGATATCTTCGTCTTCGCCAAATGCAGCCGCATCAATCGATACCATTTGGATCGGATCATGCGCGAGGGTGGTCAACGCGAACCTCCCACTTCCTTCGTTTTGAAAAAGAACCAGGGATCTCACTTGCGGATTAGTCCAATCATTGAAGCTGCTAAGAGCAGCAATATCAATATCACCATCTCTATCGAAATCCGCAGCAACTGGACTATAGGCTCCTCCCAAATCGCCAATACGATGATACGAAAAATTCCCGCTGCCGATATTCTCTAGCCACTGGATACCATGCCATGGTCGCGGTCCAGGCACAGGGTTGGGCCCGAAACCGTCTCCATTCGAGAAAACGAGATCAGGACGGCCGTCGAGATTGATATCGGCGGAAGACATACCGCTTACCGCATAATCCTCATTCGTCGAACCCCATATCGGTCGCCCACTAAAGTGCCCCTTACCATCGTTGAGAAAGAGGTGAATCTCTTCCCACTGCTGAGAAAAAATAGCGGCGATATCCAACGAGCCATCGCCATCGTAGTCGTCGATCGTCACATTTATAACTCCCGATAATCGTAGAAGGATTTCACTACGATAGTTCCAATCGCCATCATTACGCATCCAGCGAACCTCGCCTTGGTCATAGCCAAACTGCCCCACCGCGAGATCAAGATCGCCATCTCCGTCGAGGTCGCCCGCCCGCGCATCCGTTACGCGTTCAACGTTTTCCAATATAACTCGTTGTCTGAAATTCTGGGATCCATCGTTCTCCAAAACGATCAAACTCCCGATTTTGTCGTTATTCGGAAAAACGATACTCATCGACGAAACAAGCACATCGATATCATTGTCAGCATCCAGGTCGTACGCTTCGACATGAACAGGCGCGTGCATATCGCTCCCAATGACAATCTCCTGGAACTCACCCGTTTCCAGTTGTCTCAGCCAAACAACCTCATCGCCCTTCGCCTCGCAACCGATGATGTCCATACGTCCATCCTGATCGAGGTCGATGGCGCGGACGTGAGCAATCCAAGGTTTGTCATCACCGAAACCTCTACCGATGTGCTCACCGTTAAAAAGGCTAAGGTTTATGGTGGATACAGGTTTAGGCGGAGGCTTCGCGATGAACTCTCCCACTTGAGGAGCACAAGCCGATAGCGCGAAAGCCGCTACTACTAGTATGGATTCCAAAATACTGGGCGATTGGATATTCACGATCCCAAAATTCATCGTCGTTCATCCTTTTTCCTTCGTTGTTGAACTAGCAAGAAGAAAGGACCGCTCTTTCAATGCGGCAATGGCTCGACTTTCGGTATTCACGTAATTCTCAACCGCTCATCAACCAAACGAAGCGAGAAACCCAAAGTTACAATGAATAGACGCGACAATCCAATTATAGGAGAAAATCTGCTAAAAATACTTTTACTCTTATTTAAGAGTAAATTATTTTCATAAAAGCGTGACTCATTCTTGAATATGATTGCGAGATCGCTCATCATCAAGGCTCCCCGTATCCCATGAAGGACATCGCTGCCAAAGCAGGTGTCCACCAGACGACCGTATCGCCAGCGCTCGGAAATCACCCGAGCCTTCCGAAAAAAACGCGCGACCGCATTCAAGGACTGGCCAAAGAAATGGACTACCAGCCCGACCCGGCCCTCTCTGCTTTGATCGCATATCGCCAGTCAACGAATCACACGTTTACCAGCAACTAGTCGAAGGAGCCCGAGTACGAGCTGCAGAACTCGGATACAAACTAGACCTATTTTGGTTCGGGCGAGACTACAAAAACAGCAAGTCGCTTAATCGCGTTCTCAGGACACGAGGTATAAAAGGAGTCATTCTAGGCGCCTTCGACTATCGAAATCTCGAAATCCAACTTGATTGGGAGCAATTTTCTGTTGTTAAAATCAACATTCTGCCAACAGAGCTTTCCTTCGAAACGGTTTTAAGCAATCAGATGTTCGGCGTTCGAATGGCCATGAAAAAGCTGCGCGAACACAACCTCAGACACATTGGACTAGCTGTTGCCCACCACGACGAAGCCCACAATCGGAATTTATTCTCCTCCGGCTATTTAGTCGCCCAGAGGCATCTCGAAACATCCGATATAATTCCGCCTCTAATTTTCCACCGCCAACCGCAAAAAGACCTTAAAGAAAAAGTAGTCGCCTGGGCTCGGCATTACAAACTACAAGCAATTGGAATAGCTTCGACGAAGCAGCCTGGCGCCTGACCACAGAATTCGGCCAAACTGGCAGATTCGTCCCCCTCGACGCTGATAGCCGCACCAAATCTTACGGCGGTTTCTACCAAAACCATCCGCTTATAGGCCAGCGATCCGTGGACCGAGTCATCAGTCAAATCAGGATCTTTCGACGCGGACTCGAGGATGTCGCCAGTATCACAATGATCGACCCCACATGGATACCCCTCCAAGCCCTGCCACCGAAGATTATTCCCCCAACGCCCCAAGTGAAAAAGCAAAAAACGTCGATAGTATAGGAATCAGCTACCAAGTTATCCAAATCATCGAGGTGCGACCCAAAAATAGCAGCATTGAATTTGTTCACAAATTCTCTCTGAGTCGCCTTTGATGTGTCCCGGGAAAAGCGAACTCGAGATTCTCAGTTAGAGAGGATCAAGGTATTTCAAAAACTCAAGCTACAGCGTCGAGTTCAAGAAGGAATCCGTTAGACTTATGCTCATCAAAGACCGTTCCACCGTAAAGCTAGTCCATGAACCGGGAGTCACCCGCAAATTGAATCGAAACAACATGATCCCTCCAACCTTCAATCAAGATTTGCTAACTATTTGTTAGATTCCCTTCATCTCAGTGCATCTATCTGCATTTTTCCGGAATTCCAAATGGCAGCAAGGCGCTGATAGATAACTCTAAGTGCAATCAAGTTCAGATAGATAAACCGCCAGGGCGGGTTCGACGGAGAGAGCAGCGCGAACGGAGATGGGCAATGCGCAGCATTGGGGCAACGCCCCGAACGAAGTGAGTCAACCCCCACTGGGCACCAATTAATACTGTAAGTATCTATTTATAAGCTACTTGAGGATACGGCTAAATAGTTCATACATACTCCATACTGTTTCTCTTCGAGCAAAGAGTAAACAACGAATTCTACGCCACCAATTTGTGATGCACCAATTGATTGCTCTGCGGCGATTGGTCAGCGTGTTAGACGAACGCGGGACCGGAAGGAGCCTACGGCTGCTGGGATTTTGCATCCGCAAAATGGTCAAAATGCAATATTCTAGACAACAACTCTCCCCCTTTTTTGCGGATGGTGCAGAGAATACCAAGACGCAGACGCCTTCTCCTGAATTGTTCATGACCTGGTGATGCAACCCCGGAGCTACTTCAATCTCTGAATTAGGCCAATCCGATGCTCCGACCCAATAGTAGCTATTCCAATTAATAGGTAACATATTTGACGTGCACTACTACGGAATTGCCGAAACTCCAGAAGGCTGCCGTCCTCAATTTGGGAAAATCCAGAGCATCTCCCACTCGGTGAAACATTCTGAGATATCGTCGAATTTCGCGAACGAAAGCCCAACTTAATAAGCCCTCTCCGATCTCTACTGCTGGAACCCACCCACTTGGCGAAATCACGAGATCTTAAACGGAAAGCTACGATCCTGACTATCTGCTCGTAATAGTTCGATATGAAACTAGAGATCGTTCTTTCCGTATGCCACTGATCCCACGCAGGTACCTCATAGCAGGTAGCACAATCGCTATACTTTTCATAGGGCTCATTTTCTGGTCTGCGCGTTCAGCATGGATTGCTTCAAACGAGGTTAGCAGCCGCCATGCCGAACAGATTCTCCAGCGAGACGGCTTTTTAGGCGAGGCGGGCAGCACGCTTGTTCGATTGAATAACCTACTGCTTATTCGCGAATTTCGCCCTTCTCAGGCTAAGACGAATCGAGCCCGATTCGAAACGCTAGCCAAGGAACTAAGCGAAGGACTTGCGAAGGAGGAGAGCATCCTTCCAGACAACGCTAAACTTGGAATCATTCGCGACCTAAAACAGGATTTCCAAGACTACCTGGAAACCGCGTATTCGTTCATGGATACGTCGCAAAACGACAATCAGCTCCAAGACCGCTTGGAGCGAATGCAATTAATTAGAGAAAAAGCCGAGCGGATCATCATTACGCTAAATCAGATCTCTGACAGCCGAGCGAAAGAAATAGAGTCGATATTTTCCGAATACAAAGCGACGCAAAACCGGCTCTATAAATTCGTTCTGCTCCTCGCAGTTCTCGCATTTCTTCTGACCGGCGCTGCCATTTTCATAATCTTGCAAAATAGGGTCGCGAATCTCCGCTTGGATTTAGCGCGCTCGAAGATCTCTCACCAGAAACAGGAACGACTCGCTTCCCTGGGCACACTGGCTTCAGGCGTGGCTCACGAAATCCGCAATCCACTCACTGCTATCAAGGCCCGCCTCTTCGCCTTAGACAAAAGAATAGAACCTACCTCTGACGCCCATGATCAGATTAAGGCTATCTCAAACGAGATCAATCGACTCGAGAAAATCGTCAAAGAGTTTCTTCTATTCGCGCGTCCGCCCAGGCCAGAATTGAAGCCTTTCGAGGTCATGCCCCTTCTTGAGCAAGTTAGCGATCTACTCCAAACCGAGCTGGAGGAACGATCCCTGCATCTAAAGATTTCTCCAAGTGAAGGCGCCATGGCTACGGGAGATACAGAGCAGATAAAGCAAATATTGATAAATCTAATACAGAACGCTGCTGATGCCTCGGAGAAAGAAGATTCAATCCTATTGGAAACGTCCGAAATCGCCAATGACAACCTCCAAGGAGGAGCGGGAGAAACTGCGATATACGTCATCGACCAAGGAGCCGGAATGCCTGAAAATGTGGCGAAAAACCTCTTCAATCCATTCTTTACCACCAAACCGAAGGGAACAGGCTTGGGACTATCCATCGCCAAGCGAATTGCCCAAGCGAATAAAGGAGATCTTCTCTTCGATTCGCGTCTCGGCGAAGGAACTACATTTAGGCTGATCCTCCCAAGATCTGAATAGACATTGATATGAAAAGATCCCGAGTGCTCATCATCGACGACGACCAGTCCATCACAGACGCCCTGGGTGTCATACTTCCCGACGAAGGCTTCGAGCCCGAATTCGCCAGCAACGGACGCGACGGTCTCGAACAAGCCAAAAACGAGGCTATCGAAACCGTCATCACCGATTTACGCATGCCTGGCCTCGGTGGAATGGAACTCATTCAGACCCTCCGCCATCTGCGACCCAAGTTGCCCATCATCATGATCACCGCCCATGGCAGCGCTGAGACAGCGATCAAGGCAATGCAAAAAGGAGCCTTCGAGTATTTGCTCAAGCCCTACGAGATTCCCGAGCTTCTCGCCGTAATGAACCGCGCCGTCGAGAGCTATAGACTGGCAGCAGGCACCGTAACCCTTGGCAACGAAACGACCGGCGACGGAGAAGCGATCATCGGGAATTCACGCGCCATGCAGCAAGTCTACAAAGACATAGGTCGCTTCGCCGCCAAAAACGTCACTGTGCTTATCCAAGGAGAGACCGGCACGGGCAAAGAACTCGTCGCCCGCGCGCTCTACAATTACTCCGATCGATCCGAGCAACCCTTTATCGCCGTAAATTGCGCCGCCATTCCCGAAAATCTTCTAGAAAGCGAACTCTTCGGCCACGAAAAAGGTTCCTTTACCGGAGCCGACCAGCGTCGCATAGGCCGCTTCGAACAAGCCAACGGCGGCACCCTTTTCCTCGACGAAATCGGAGATCTTCGCCCCAGAACTCAGGTCAAGCTCCTCCGCGCTCTCCAAGAGAAAACCATCCAGCGCATCGGCGGCAAGGAAACCATTCACTTCGACGCGCGTATTATCGCCGCCACCCACGTCGATCTTGAGACCGCTATTACCAACGAAACTTTCAGGGAAGATCTATACTATCGCCTAAACGGAATCGTCATCAATATCCCCCCCCTTCGCGAACGGAAGGAAGACATCCCAGCGATAGCCGAGCACCTGCTCAGCAAATACATCAAAGAATACGCCCTCAATTCCACCGAAATCGAGACGGAAGCCCTCGCCTTTCTCAAAGACCAAGACTGGCCAGGGAATGTGCGGGAGCTGGAAAACGCTTTACGAAAAGCGCTCCTTGAACGTGAAGGTTACGCAATATCCGTAAGTTCGATACAACATGCGATAACCAAACGGAAGAGTTCCAGCAATCCCCAACCGGATAACTCGCCCCCAGCCTCCACCGAAGACAACTTCAAATCCATCGCCAGCCAAGCCATCGAAGCCGCGCGTAGCGGCGAGGCTACCGATGCTCTCGACTGGATAAACGACCGCATGGAACGAGCTATCTATAGCTTAGCCATCGAGCAAAGCGGAGGCAACCAAGCCAAAGCCGCCCGCTGGCTCGGAGTCTCCCGCATCACCATGCGAGAAAAGCTTCGAAAATACGGTATGCATCCCAGTGAAGAATGACCATCTGAGAACCAAAATCGGTTCACAAACCTCGGCGAACGGCCCCCCCCCGGTAGGAGCTACTGGATAACAAAGTATCCAGCTATGGATAGCCGCTATCCGCCAAGGACCTCTTGTCGGAGACTAAAAAAAATCTTGATATTTCATCTTATTGATAAGCAAACACTTATCAATTAGTCCAATATCATTGGCGCATCTCAAGCATTAGCGGATGCCAATGAAAGCAAAGCCAAGCAGCGGCAATCCCGCACACGCGATCGAGAGCCCCTTAAAAGCAAAAATTCGCAAACTCGTTTTTTGCTGGAAGCACTTCGTCTCTAAGGAGCCGTCCATGGGTGATGCGATTCCCTCTCATTCCTATCCTAAGGGAAAGCGACCCCAAAGCGAAGATTCCGTATCGGACGTTCTCGTTTCCCCTACGCTAGAATCGTCCAAGATAAAACGAATCGACGATCAAGAATCGAAGCAATGCCAACGCAAATCAACACTTCGCCAACGACTCAAGCTGTGGTGGGAAAACTTATGGAAAATCGATCACGAATACTTCGACAGCGATGATTGGGACCAGTGCGAAGGTGGCGACAACCGCCACCCATACATCGGCGGGAAGTCCGATGGAAAGTCAAAAATCCGCACGCGAGACTCTGAAAACAATCCTCCCTCCAACGGCGGATCCTAACTCTCCCCCTTCTTTATCATATCAATCGAATCACTCAGCTTCCACAGACCATCATTAGTTAACCAAAGAAAATGACGCAGATCGAGACGAAGACCAAATTCCTGAGAAACCGTCAATTCTCCATATATTTCGAATACGCAACTCAATCATAATGACATCAGTACTATCAAAAATAAGCATCAAGCCTTTGGGCGAAAACGTCCTCGTTCAACGCATAGATAAAAACGAGCAAACGGTAGATGGAATCTATATTCCAGACTCCGCTCAAGAGAAATCCCAAGAGGCGAAAGTAATCGCAATTGGTCCCGGCGAACTTGACGAAAACGGAAAACGCGTCCCCCTCGAAATCGATCCCGGCGATAGCATTCTCCTCTCGAAATACTCTGGAACAGAATTCAAGCACGAAGGCGAAACCTATCTAATCATTAAAGCAAGCGACATCCTCGCAGTATGCAATAGATAGCCCCATTTAGAACCAATATATATCTAAAAACAAATACATGAGCGCAAAACAACTTATATTCGACGAAAAAGCCCGCAAAAAACTGCTAACAGGTGTATCCAAACTCGCAAGAGCAGTCAGAGTCACTCTTGGCCCAAAAGGCCGCACCGTGCTCATCGGGCAAAACTACGGTTCGCCAAAAGTATCTAACGACGGCGTCACAGTAGCAAAGGCCATCGAACTAGCTGATGCTTACGAAAACATAGGAGCCAAGCTGGTTCGCGAAGCAGCGTCCGTCACCGCCGACAAAGCAGGCGACGGCACAACAACAGCCACCGTTCTCGCTCACGCCATGTTCGAAGAGGGCCTCAAGCAAGTAACGGCAGGCTCCAACCCCATCTACCTCAAGCGAGGCATGGACAAAGCCGCGCGAGCCATGGCAAAAGCCATCAGCGAAGCGTCATCGAAAATCAAGGACAACGTGCAGCTTCAGAGAGTCGCCACCGTATCCGCGAATTGGGAAGATTCCCTTGGCAAATTGATTGCCGAAGCCATCGAGAAGGTGGGCGAAGAAGGCTCGGTCACCATCGAAGAAGCCAAGGGCATCGAAACGACGCTAGAACACGTCGAGGGAATGCAGTTCGACAAAGGATACCTCAGCCCCTACTTCGCTACCGAAAGCGAGTCCCAAGAAGCGATCCTCGACAACCCGTACATCCTCCTTTTCGAAAAGAAGATCAGCAACATTGCAGACCTTTTGCCCATTTTACAAACCATTGCCAAAGATGGCGGGTCCTTCCTTATCGTAGCTGAAGACGTCTCATCCGGCGCCCTCGCAACACTCGTAGTCAATAAGCTGCGAGGCTCTATTAAGGCATGTGCCGTCAAAGCCCCTGGGTTCGGCGATCGTCGCAAAGAGATCATGGAAGATCTCGCTATGCTAACAGGAGGCAAGTTCCTCACTGCGGATCTCGGCGTAAAACTCGAAAGCGTAAAACTCGAAGATCTCGGACGCGCCAAACGCGTCATCGTAACCAAGGACGCCACCACCATTATCGAAGGAGCAGGATCCAAAGACGCTATCCAAGGGCGCATCGCTCAAATTCGTAATCAAATAGAAGATACGAAATCCGATTACGATAAAGAAAAACTGCAGGAGCGCCTTGCTAAGCTAACCGGAGGCGTGGCCATTCTCCATATCGGCGGCGCTACCGAAGCCGAACTCAAGGAACGGAAAGACCGTGCCGACGATGCCATACACGCCGTACGAGCCGCCCTAGACGAAGGTATCGTTGCCGGAGGCGGTATCGCGCTGCTAAGAGCAGCCGACACCCTCGACGAGCTCGTCGCCAACTGCGCTTCGCAAGAGGAAAAAGCGGGGATCAACATCGTCAAGAAAGCGGCCGAATATCCCCTTCGCTACATCGCTCACAACGCAGGGTACGACGCATCCGTGGTCGTCGGCAAAGTTCGCGACCTCAAGAAAGATTCCGGCTTCAACGCGATTACTGGCAAGTATGAGAATCTCATCAAAGCAGGTATTATCGACCCCGCTAAGGTCGTCCGTATCGCCCTGGAAAACGCAGTATCCACAGCAGGACTACTCCTTACCATCGAGTGCCTGATCTCCGATAAACCCGATAAATAAAAAACGTCCGCTTCTACGGGTGAATTCGATGGAGACTACTAATTCATCCACCGAATAGCAAAAACGCCCAACTCTCGACATACGGGAGTTGACGAACCATGAACGATGCTCCTATCTGTCCTTCTCTTCGGCCTTTTCCTAGGAATTCGGACCATCGGATTGATAGCCTTTGCCTGGGAGGGATCTTACATGGAGACGCATCGAAGGTCTTCTACTTATTTTGCGTTACACCGTATGCCGATGGAGCAATTGGCCATCGCCGCAAAGAGAACATACCCATATCAAAAGCATGGAGTACAAAGACTATTATAAAACTCTAGATGTCGAAAAATCATCAACTCAGGACGAGATAAAAAAGGCTTACCGCAGTCTCGCTCGCACCTACCATCCCGACAAAGTGCTGGGCGAAGGCAAAGACGCCGCCGAAGAGAAATTCAAGGAAATCGCCGAGGCCTACGAAATCATAGGCGACCCGGGAAAACGCAAGGAATACGACGAACTCGGTCAGAGCTGGGAACAGACTAGATATGCTCGTTCAAGCGCTAGCGGTCAAGGGCGAAAACAGTCACAAAATTCCGAATACCAATTCGACGGCACTGGATTCAGCGACTTTTTCGAACAATTTTTCGGCAGCGCGGCTCACGGAAGATTCGAAGGCGGCAACCGGCAAGGTCCCGCAGCCGGAGACTTTTCCATGCGCGGTCAAGACATCGAAGCTGAAATCATGATCACATTGGAAGAAGCCCTCCATGGATCGAGCCGGAAAGTCTCTCTCAAAAAAGCAGATTCTGGCAATGGAGGTGAAAAAGTCCACACCTACAACGTTCGCATTCCCAAAGGCATACACGAAGGCCAGCGTCTTCGCGTGTCCAGGCAAGGTCACTCGGGATACGGATCGGGAGAGGCAGGCGATCTCTACCTTCACGCCCGCTTCGCAAAACATCCCGACTTTCGAGTAAAAGGAAGCGATCTCTACGGCGAGGTCCACCTCTTCCCATGGGAAGCGATCCTGGGAACCAGCGTAGAAATCCACACGCTTGACGGCGCTATTCGTCTAAAAATCCCCCAAGGCACTCACGCCAACAAGACTTTCCGTATCAAAGGCAAAGGTCTTCCCTCTTCAAAGGACGAGAGAGGCCATCTTTTCATCGAAACGCAAATCAAGTTGCCCACCGAAATCGACCCCGCCCAACGCGAAGCTTGGGAAGAGCTACAAGATACCTACGCATCCAAATAACCAACTGCCATGAATACCATAACCACCATCGTAAATATATCTACAGCGAATCGAGAAAAAGAGCAAAGGCTCTTCAACCACAAAGAAACCGCCCAACTCGCCCGCGTATCCGTGCGCTCGCTTCTAAAATACTGGAAAGCCGGCCTCATCCAGCCATGCAACGATTGCCAGCGCTTCGGTATATTCTTCCCCGAAGAAACCATCTACCGTATTCGTAAAGCGGAGACAATTCGAAACGCTCTACAGACCAACATCGCCTCCGCCTCATTAGTCCTCTCGCTCAACGAAGAGATTCACAGCCTCAAGCAGGAGCTACGCTTCTTCCGCGACGCCAGATAGATCGCGTCCAACGCAATCGCAACTCCGTAACACAAGCCAGCAAGATGACTCTCTTCGAATTCGCTCCTCTCGCTTTCGTCTCCCTCTTCGTAGTGATCGGCCCCTTTTCGGCCGTTCCCCTTTTCTTGGCAATGACCCCGGGAGATACCACGCAAGATCGTATCCACATGGCAAAACTCGCCTGCATCACAGTCGCTGGAGTCCTTCTTCTCTTCGCTATCGCAGGTTCATTCCTTCTCAAGATCTTCGGCATTTCGATCTACGCATTTCAGGCCGCAGGCGGCATTCTACTTTTCCTCATATCTCTTTCGATGCTTCAGGCCAAAGATCCTCCGCAAAAAATATCGCCCGAAGACAGCGAAGCAGGGGCTGCTAGAGACGACATCGCCGTCACCCCGCTCGCGGTACCGCTTCTGGCCGGTCCCGGAGCGATATCAACGAGTATACTTTTAGCCAATCAAGCCGAATCATTGACTAACCGCATCGTGCTCTACGCGACAATTATAGTCGTGAGTTTATCCGTATTCTGGATACTCAATATTTCCGTTCGTGGAGCCAAGTGGATCGATCCGCTCTATCTCAGAGTCGGCACTCGACTCATGGGCCTCCTACTTGCCGCCCTTGCCATGCAGTTCGTCTTCAACGGCATTCAGTCATCCGGCATTCTCATCCAGTAGCCGTGAACTAGCGAAGCGTCCTAGAAAACTCATTCAATCCCTTCACGTTGGCGGGCTCCAGCATTCACTGATTCCATACCAACAAGAAGCAATACATAGAAAACTAACTTTCCACATTAGGAAAGTGGTTGATCAGGGAATTGTAGAATCAGAAGCACTTTAAAAGTTCTGTATTTTCTATACACCTTATAAACAATAACTTAAATAACACAATCAACACTTGGCACAGCGATTGCATTATAGCTAAGCGAGACTGAGGACGAAGAATTCCAGCCGGAAATTAAGTTAACAATAAATGAATAATAATATGAGACTAATCACTAACTGGGATCCATTCAAGGAACTCGATTCATTCCAAAACCGCTTGGCCAGAGCATTCGGAAGCGAACCCGCAAGGATCGCCAACGGCACAGAAGGCCATACCCCCACGACTGAAAACTGGCAACCGCTAGTCGATATCGTCGAGGACGAAAAGGAGTTCGTCATCACTGCCGAAATCCCTCAAGTCCGCAAGGAAGATGTCAAGGTCACTGTCGAAGACGGCATACTCGTTATCTCCGGCGAACGTAAGGCGGAAAAGGAAGTGAACGACAAGAGATTCCATCGCATCGAAAGGTCCTACGGCAACTTCCAACGCAGCTTCACTTTGGCAGAAAATATTGACGCCACAGAAGTGAAAGCCGAGCACAAGGACGGACTCCTTAAAGTCCACCTGCCGAAGACTGCTCCGAGCGAAAAGAAAGCGATCGACGTTAAAGTATCATAACTACTGATACGTCGAATCCAGGAGTCGTCAAGCGGCGGTGTACCGTTAAGGAACTGTCGCAAAATACTCCCTAATCAAAAAAGTCCCTCTCAATTATTGAATTCGGAAAGTCATTTAAAGTGCCTATGCAATCTACATCGACTTTTTCAAAAGTCCAGATTCGCAAAAAGGTACAGCGAGCACCGCCATGGTGCCGATTCATCCGATTCGACGAGAAGGAGACACAGTACAAAGACGTCAGCTCTATAGTCTGACATTGCCCAAACGGGCTAATGCGGTGGCCATCCGAAAAGGAGCCGCCGCAAATTGTGTCAATACCACACCAGACTCTAATCACCCCAGCCAGAAGTCACTTGGACGACCTTCCATTCAATTTCGCTCTCCTTGACTCGGTCGAAGTCAGTCTTGAGTACATCATCGCCGACCACCGAACGCTTCGCCCTCGAAGCATCGCCAGCGCTGTTCTACGTGGATTGAACCATCACCCCAAAGGGGTAGACAAGAGCATCAGCATTTCGAATACACTTACTCAGCACTCGCTCCGATTTTCTACGCTGACACCGCAAGGCAATTTCTACAAACTGGAAGCGGCATTTGCCGATTCGATACAAGCGACCAACAAGGAGCTCGAAAAGTATGGAGCTCTCCTTCTATCCGGCGGGACGCATCCTTTTCTCGATCCAGATAGCGAAGGAGAACTCTACGCGACAGGATCCAGAAACCCCCTCCGCAAACTAGTCTCTCAGCTAGATTACCATCGCCACACATGGATAAACACGCAAACCACCACCCTAAGAATCGGCTACGACAGCGAGAGTGAATTCGTCTTCCTTCACAACGCTATTGCGCTTCTTCTACCACTGATACCCGCCCTCTCCGCAAGCAGTCCCTATCTGAATGGTGACTGGCAGGAATGCCTGGATACACGGACCTTCAACCAGCCAAACAGAGCCAAGCAGATCCCCATCATCGTGGGCGACTACGTATCTGAACCCATCACATCCCTCGAAGAATACCGAAAAACCGTCCTGGACCCAATTTCGGAATTCACCTCCCAGAGCCTTGGCGACTTTCCCTCCGAGGAGATCGAGAAGATCAATTGCCGCGCAATTGCATCACTGTCCAACGAAAAACGAATCGAAGTTAGGATTATGGGAACTCAAGAAGCTCCCACGATGGATCTCGCCATTATCGCATTCATCCTAAGCGCTCTGAAACTTCTTCTGCGACGACAAACCGGGATCACCACCGATGCCACCGCTAGATCGAGCGCCAGAGAAAGAAAAGAGCAGCTCCGACTCATCTGCAAAAGAGGCTTCGATTGCCCTATCGAGCTTGTCGAAATCCCTGCTGCATTCGGCTTTGGAAATCTTCCTATAAGCGCCCAAAGTTTTTGGAAGGCCCTGTTCGATGAAATCATCGAATACCAACCCTTCGAATACGGATTCGACTCTATCCAACAACTATTAGCCGAAGGATCGCTCGCCCAACGTCTCGTACATCGATACGGCACGAATTTGGACAACTACAAGATGAAAGACATGCTATTCACCCTCACAAAGGCTATAGCTAACAACGAAATTCTCGCTAGAAAATAGAACGCCCTAGAAGGCATGACTAAAGGGAAGATAAGCTACCACATCTGAGAGTTGGCTTCCCTCCGGAAAGCTTCCGAGAGAAAGCGGATGTTTCCTAAACTTCTAACATACAACGCTTAATTAAAAAAACACTAGGACCTGGCACGAAAATTGCAATACCCAAGACAACGCAAAATGAAATTGAAAACCTACATCTCAACCTTAAGCAGAGCGCTCGCTCTACTAGTCGTTTTTTCCACGTTACCGCTCGTGATAGGCAATGACCCGTCGCAAACTATCCCTACTCTCGACGGCCAACCGAGCTTCGGCCACTATGTTGCCATAAACATCGATGCTGAGATCGTAAAAGACGTGAAAGTCAACAATGACGGTCGCATCTACCTACTCCTAAATCCTGATCATAAGGAAAAGGAAATAGTACTCAAAAACTCTATGTCCTACCAGTCGGGATACAGAAAGTGGTTCAACGGCCAGGAAAAGCTAATTTCCCCAGCAAACCAAGGCAAAGCTCCCAACGAATACACGGACTGGGTGGAAACAACCGCCAACTATATCGAGTACTACATGGACGGAAACCTGATCCTCCATCTCGGGAAACAAACCGTCCTAAAACCATAGCATGCAGAATCTCTCGATCTTCCTGCCTCTCCTCTCGGTCTTCGTCCTCATTCTCGTATCCGGCTTTTTCTCTGGTTCGGAAACAGGACTCACCAGCATCAGTCGAGCGAAAATCCACAAACTCAAGATGGAGGGCAACCGCAGAGCCGGCATTGTAAGCAAACTCCACGAAAACAAGGAACAGCTCATCAGTGCCATTCTGCTCGGCAACAACGTCGTCAATATCGCCGCCAGCGCTATCGCTACGGCTTTGGCGATCCGCCTCTTCGGTCCAACTGGCGTCATCTACGCGACGATCGTGATGACTATTCTCGTTCTCATATTCGCAGAAGTATTACCCAAAACCTACGCTGTCCGCCACGCCGAACAAGTAGCACTCGCTGTAGCTCCGATCCTATCCCGTATCACGACAACTCTCGCTCCCTTCACTATGGGTATTCAAGTCATCGTGAATCGCACCATCGCCATTATCTCGAGCGCGCCAAAGGACGATATGACGGGAGTGGAGGTATTGCGAGGCACCGTCGAAATGTATCATCACGATGGAGACGTTCTCACGGACGACAAAGACATGCTTAGCGGCATATTCAATCTTGGCGACATCGAAGTCGATCAGATCATGATACATCGCAGCGACATGGTTTCAATTTCGATCCACGAGGATCCAGCGGAGATCTGCCGATTCGTCGCCGAAAGTCTCCATTCTCGCATCCCCGTTTGGGAAGGCGCTCCAGACCGCATTATGGGGATCTTACACGCCAAGGACCTCTTCAAAGCCCTCCAAAGCCAAAAGGACGCGAGCATCGAACTAGATATAAAATCGCTGCTCCGAGACCCCTGGTTCGTACCCGAAACCATCACGCTGAAGAATCAGCTCAAGGCATTCCAAGAACATAAGAAACACATAGCAATGGTGGTCGACGAATTCGGCTCGGTTACCGGACTTATCACCCTTGAGGATATCATCGAAGAAGTCGTCGGTGAGATAGACGACGAGTACGACGAGCCGACTCGCGAACGTATCACTCACTGCAAAGACGGCTCTTACAATGTCGCGGGAGATCTTACTATCCGAGACTTTAATCGGGATCTCGAGCTGAACCTCTCCGACACCGATGCCACCACCATCGCCGGCTATCTTATAGCCGAAGCGCAGCGTATCCCCGATGCCGAGGAGATTTTCGAAATAAGCGACATCATGTTCAAGGTCCTGGAGCGGGAAGCAAACCAGATCACAAAAATCAAAATCCGGAAGGTCGTTGAAGACGAGCTCCCCGCAAGTGAGGTATCCGAAAATACCTGACACTCCGCATCGAACTCCTACCGCAACCTGATTCCAAAACTTAAACAACGCATCATGAAACCAAAATTCGAACTCTCCATAGACGCCGTCGAGACCATTAACAGCCTCCCCGAAAGCTGGTCTCAATCGCAATACCGTCAATTGCTTGAGAATCTGGAATTCGACGGAACCAACGAACTCCCGGAAGATCAACTTCAAGACTACGCCCTAATGGCCCTGCAAGACCTCGAACCCGACGAAGCCGCAGCGGCCTTGCTCGAGACGATTCTCGGCTCGCTGCTTTCGGAAGGGAAAAGGCAAAATCTCTCAGAGGAAATAACGACCGAACGGCAGTGGGAGGAATATCCGGACCTTCGCTGCCATGAGCCGCTTTTCAATATCCAAATCCTTCTCAACCTTGCATTTCCAGAAACGCCCCAACCCGAAATACATAAAGTCGAGGTCACTCTCTCCTCGCTCAATCAACCCGCTGAGCAATACCTTCGCGACCACCAAAACTCTATAGACGAGGCTCTAATCGTCCGTTGCCTCGCCCCAGCGACTAGCGAGAGCTCTATTCTGAATCGCCTTTTCGAGGACCAAATTGCGGAAGGGCCTTTCCCCGAAGCCGAACACATCCTCTGGAAAGTATTTGTAGAATCGCTCCCCGCAGAAGAAGGTAAACGCCAACGCCGCAAACTATCTCTGTTTTGCCCTATTCGCTGGACCTCGGATCTCGAAGATGCAAACGCAATCGAATGCGAACCCTTCATTGACGAAGCCAAGCACTAATTTCAAGTAGCCCTATTTCAACCCCCAAATCCCGGATACACTATGAACGAAGAAAACGAAACACCTTTTGAATGGAAATCGAGCTTCGAGGAAAGTTTTCAGGAAGCTCTGCATCGATTCGCCGAATACGCTCCTCACATTATAGGAGCCGTGCTGCTACTAATCGTCGGATGGCTGATCGCCTACCTTCTGAAA
Source organism: Candidatus Pelagisphaera sp. (assembly GCA_051275055.1). Taxonomy (GTDB): domain Bacteria; phylum Verrucomicrobiota; class Verrucomicrobiia; order Opitutales; family Opitutaceae; genus Pelagisphaera. The sequence goes on along the minus strand of JBNMOQ010000004.1, from coordinate 44,805 downwards.
GCCGCCAGCAACAAGCTTATCCGTGGCCTCAATTCGCTGATCATTCGCATCCCAAAGCTTAAAAATGCCAACCGCCTCAGCATTCGATCATCTTATGCTAAAATAATCGGAGAGCTCATTTACTGGACCGTTCTTGCTCTCTTCTTCGCCGCAAGCGCGAACCTGCTCGGATGGACGCTGGTAACGGAATGGCTCGACGGGATCGTCGCATTCCTACCGAACCTCATATCCGGCCTCTTCATCGTCTTCATTGGCATCTTCGTGGGAAACTTCGCCAAATCAGCCGTCTCCACTGCCGTCACCAATCATGGAGCAGGCCGTGCTACTGGCCTAGGCCGCGTCTCCAAAGCGATCATCATTTTCAGCTTCGCCGTCATCGGCATCGAGCAAATCGGCGTCGACCTTCATTTCCTTACCGAAGTCTTCGTAGTCACTCTAGGGATACTGCTCGCCGGAGCTTCCCTAGCTTTCGGACTGGGGGCTAGAACGCTTGTCGCCAATATCATCGGCGTACAACGCATTCGCAGGCACTGCAGCGTAGGCGAACGAATTAGAGTCGGCGACGTAGAGGGAGAGATACTCGAGCTCACCCAGACCTCCATCATCCTCGATACTCAAGAAGGCCAAACCATCGTTCCCGCCAAGATCTTTCAGGAAATGCCAAGCGGAATTCTCTCTGGGGACGAAACCGACAGTGAAAAAACGGAAGGGAGCTCCAATGTCTGAATCACATATATCTCTCAGCCTCGCATTCTTGCGTTCCCGCCCCGACGCGGCTGCCAAAACGCTTGAACAATTCTCCCCAATTGATGTCTCAACTTTCCTATCTCAAATTCCCGCCGAATACGCATCGCTCGCCATCGAGCGAATGCTCCCTATCTACGCCGCACGAATTGCGGAAAGGCTTGGTTCCGCTCTAGCAACCCCCATTCTTTCGCGACTCCATGCTCAAAAAATTGCTGTAATTCTTCGCATTACTGATACCAACTTCAAAGAAGAGATCCTAAACGGTCTGCCTAAAGACCAAAATAAATCGTGCAAGTCTCTCCTCCGCTACGACGAAGGGCTCATCGGAGCATGGATGAATCCCCAATCAGCGACTATCTGTAGCGACTCAACTGTAAAGGAGTCGCTCAACGCAATTCGTAACGTATCCGATCTACCCGCACACGGAACGATCTTCGTCGTCGACCGCGAAGGTCACCTAAAAGGCAGCCTTGCCACCATCTCCCTATTAAACGCCCAGCCCTCGCTGCCAATCATCAGCCTCATGAACGATGTTCCCGGCGCGATAGCGGCCAGAACGCTCCTCCAGCATGCGAGCGAAGCGACTCTTTGGCAGAATAGCGATCTCCTCCCTGTATTAAATGCCAAGAAGCGCTTTGTCGGCACCTTGAGTCACACCGACCTAAGAAAAGCTCAAACGCATCTCTCAAGACCAGACCATATAGAAACGGGCTATCAACTCGCTCCTACCCTAATCGAGGAGTACCTGCATACTCTCTGGGCTCTCGCTACCTCGCTGATCGGCGAATACTTCCCTAAATCCAGACCATAAGTATCGACATGATGGCTACAAATTCCGAACTCTCGCTAGATCCGGTGCTATCGCTCACCCGGACATTCATGCTCGACTACCCTGCGGATGCCGCGCGGTGCATCGAAACGATGGAGTCAGACGAAGCGCTCGATGCGTTAAGTGGCCAGTCCGCACTGACTTTAGCTCGAATCTTCGAGAAACTAGCAACTCCCTTCATCGACATTCTATTGACTCGACTCAACGACTCAACGGCGCTCGAACTACTCAACACCCTTGAGATAAGGACCGTTACCGGAATCCTAAGCCGGATCGACAGCGAAAAACGCGAATTCTATCTCTCGCAATTGAACAAGTCCGTGGCTAAAGAGCTCCGCTCGCTGCTCGAATACCCGCAGAATACTGCCGGAAGCCTCATGAAGACGAGAGTCTTCGCCTTCTGCGAAACGACCACCGCCAACGAAGCGCTCAGTCTGCTAAGGAGTCAAAAGATCGGAGCTCTCAATCATTTGTATTTAACAAATACAGACAAGCAGCTTATCTCTGAAGTAGACATCCAACGACTCGCTGTCGCTGAAGGAGACGAACCGCTTTCACAACTATCCAACCCGATCAAAGCGATTGCACAAGCCTTCGACACGCGGGACGATATCGCCAAACTGATTGAAAAAGGCCGCATCGCTCACGTCCCAGTCGTGGATCTAGACCAACACCTTCTCGGCGTAATCGAAGGCGCCGCCTTGATCGACGCCATCCGCGAGAACCTTGCATCCAATATGCAAACGATGGTGGGAGCGAGCGCCGACGAACGAGCGCTATCCAGCAGTTTCTTCGCCGTGCGAAAACGCCAGCCCTGGCTCCAGGTCAACTTGCTGACTGCTTTCCTCGCCGCCGCCGTGGTTGGACTCTTCGAAGACACGATTTCCGAGTTCACCGCTCTGGCCATCCTTCTCCCCATCGCTGCCGGACAATCCGGAAACACCGGAGCCCAAGCTCTCGCCGTCACCATGCGCGGCCTAACGCTTAAGGAGATTTCCATGAGCCATTGGCTACGCGTCATGATGAAGGAATGCGGCGCCGGACTCATGAACGGTATCGGAATCGCCATTACCTGCTCTGCGGGTATCTACGTTTGGAGCCAAAGTTTCGGCCTCGCCCTCGTAATGGCTCTCTCCATGATCATCTCCATGACCATTGCCGGCACTTCCGGAGCCCTCGTCCCTATCCTCCTGAAACGCTTCGGACTCGATCCAGCCCAATCCTCATCAATTGTGCTCACAACCGTTACGGACATCGCCGGTTTCATGTCTTTTTTAGGAATAGCGACCCTACTCTCCAAAATGCTCATAGCATCTTGACCCAGAGCCACTCCCTTCCAACTGGAGTCATCCCGATGAAGATACTCATTTTAGGGATCCATTCCCCGCCTGCATTACTGAATCCTAAAAACCAATCCAATTACCTATTTTTCGGATACAGAAACCTGAATCGCTAATACGTGAAATCCACCTCAGATAAAGAATCTCAATCTACCAAGTTCGGCACATTCGGCGGCGTATTCGTCCCAAACGTTCTAACTATTCTCGGTGTGATTATGTTCATGCGGACGGGATGGGTCGTTGGGCAGGCGGGGCTCTACCAAGCCCTGATCATATTGTGTATCGCTAACGCGATTACACTGCTCACTTCCTTCTCTCTATCCGCCGTGGCAACCAATACCAAAGTCGGAGCAGGCGGAGCCTACTTTATGATTTCGCGCAGTCTCGGACTGGAAGTCGGCGGTAGCATCGGGGTACCTCTATTTCTTGCTCAAGCAGTTTCGGTCGCGTTTTACTCGATCGGTTTCGCTGAATCGCTGACTCCCTTTTTTCCAGAAATAAATGTTCAATACATTGCCTTTGGAGTCATCACCGCGATCCTGCTCGTCACCCTCGTCGGCTCGGCCATCGCGATCAAAGCTCAATATTTGATCTTCGGGATTCTACTCGCTTCTCTTATATCCTTTTTCCTAGGACACGAATCGACTGACAACCTTTCTCAAAACCTGACGCCACTTCAGGGCGCCAATAAACTCCCTTTCTGGACATTGTTCGCCATATTCTTTCCTGCGGTAACGGGCGTCATGTCGGGCGCCAGTATGTCGGGTGACTTGAAAAACCCTACCCGAAGCATCCCACTCGGAACCCTGCTCGCGGTCGTTGTAACCTTCCTCGTCTACGCGGGCCAAATGTACTGGCTCTCCGCACAAGCCAGCCGAGAGCAGCTTCTAAATGATCCGCTCGTTATGAAGTCGGTCGCGAGAATCCCCAACCTCATCTACGCAGGACTCTGGGCAGCTGTCCTTTCCTCCGCCCTGGCCAGTTTGCTCGCTGCACCGCGAACTCTGCAGGCGCTCGCTTCGGATGGCGTCGCCCCGCGTTTCCTCGCACGTCTTAGCGGGGCGAAGAAAGAGCCACGCGTCGCGCTCGTCGTTAGCTTTATCATCGCGATGCTCTGCGTTCTCATTGGCGATCTCAACGCGATTGCCCCGATCATTTCCATGTTCTTCCTCGCAACCTACGGGATGCTCAACTTCGTATCCTTCATTGAGAGAATCGTATCCAACCCCTCTTACCGACCTACGTTCAGAGTCCACTGGATCGTCTCGCTAACGGGAGCAATCGGCTGTATCGGCGTTATGTTTCTGCTCAGCTCGATAGCCACGATCGCTGCCACAACATTTATGTTAGGGCTCTATATTTACTTGCAGCAAAAACGTTACAAAACGGCTTGGGGCGACATGCGCAGCGGTTTATGGTTCTCGATGACACGCTGGGCGCTAGTCCGATTCCAACACTCAGCTCGCCATACGAGAAATTGGAGACCCGTCATTCTCGTCCTCTCTGGAAATCCAAATACAAGAAAACGTCTCGTTCAATTCGCGGAATGGATGGAGTCCAAACGTGGCTATCTTTTCATATGCCATATAATTGTTGGCCCGTGGGAGCAGATGCAAAGTCGGTGCCAAGGAGCCCAAGATGGCATTGATACGTTCATCGATGAAAATAAGCTAACTGCAATGTCTCAAGTTGTGACTGCGGAAACCTTTGAAGACGGCATCACAACTCTAGTGCAAGCCACAGGGGTCAATCCCATATTTCCGAATACAGTCCTCCTTGGCTGGAGCGAGGACGAACATAAACAATCCATCTACAAAAATACTGTTAGGAGAATTCTCGCGTCTAAGAAAAACCTGGTATTCTTTGTCGAAGCAGAACCCGAATTCGAAGGTCGCCTGGACGCGAATATCGATATTTGGTGGGGATCAAAGCAAAACGGGAAACTAATGGCAACCATCGCGCATCTGATCAGCACCAATTCCGTTTGGAAGAAACACGCTTTGCGCGTCTTTCTCGCTATCGAGGACGAATCAGGCGCGGAGAACGCGGCGGCGAATATGACAGAACAGCTAAAGCAAGATCGCATCGATGCGCAAGTGATCGTCAAGCCCCGCGTCGGATCGCTAGGAGAAATGATCAGCGAAAACTCCAAATTCTCGGAAATATGCTTTCTTGGAATCGACCTGGAAGGCAATCAGACAAACGATCTGAGCCTGGATGAAATGAACAAAATCAACACAGAGCTTCGAGGCAATATATTCGTAACACGTTGCTGGGAAGACTTCGCCTAAAATGGACTTCGAGATACATCGATTTCGAAATGGCCGCCGGCAGCAAACATCCGTCACCATAAAACGCCTCGGGCTCGATCCCGCTCAATCATATTCCATCGTCCACACCGCCATTACCGATAGCACCGGTTTCATATCCTTTCTAGGAATAGCGACTTTGCATTCCAATATACTCACAATCGGCTAGCTTCTGTTTCCAGCCAGCATAGACCCTTTCAAATGCAACCATTCGCTATACTTCTAATCTGCCTCAACCTCTCTAGCAAAGACCGTCGGATCTTAGCGCACGCCTCCAACATCGCGAGAAGCTTCGACTCCGCCAAACTCGTTTTCCTTCACACGTTAACCGACGAAAGCACGCTTTCCAATTCAGATGCAGAACAGCTTCTTCGCAACAGTGCGGCTTCTTTCGCATGGGACTCAAAGACATTCGAAATCGAGTATGTCGTGGTTCTAGGAGAGCCATTCGCCAACATTCTATCGCAGGCATCGAAACATAAGACGAATCTCATCATATGCGGTAAATCAAATAGAGAGGTACCCCATCAAGTTCTTCCTATTCAGCTGGCTCGCAAATCGCCCTGTTCCGTATTCTTGGCGCCAAGCGAAAGCGAATACAATGATCAGCGGATTCTAGTCGCCGTCGACAAATCCGAGCACTCGAAGGCCGCCCTTCAAGTCGCCGCCAGAATCTCAGCAAAACACGAAGCCTCAATACTCATTCTGGCGCGAGTAATCGAAACTCCATTCGGCAATCAAGTAGTGCTCGGATCGAATCACGTCGTTGATCTTAAAGAGCAAGAACGTGAACAAGTGGAATCCTTTGCCGCCAATTCGGATTTAGGAGACGTCAAACTAGAAACAGCCATTATCTCTAATCAGAAGGCGTCGCAGGCCATTCTAGAAACTGCTAAGAAGAGAAACGCGACTATGATCGTCATGGGAAGTAAAGGGAAAGGCGCCCTCGCCGCAACCCTTCTCGGTAGCACAGTCGAGAACGTAGCCAGAGCAACGCGTCTTCCTCTCCTGATCGTAAAGCTCTCGACAACGTAAGTAGAACAAAAATTATAAAATTCAATCATGCCCAAATCGTACCCAGATACTTTTGACATAGTGATACTTGGCGGCGGCTTCGCCGGGGTCTACGCTGCTCGAACGCTGGAGCGCGAGCTTCGCCGCATCCGCCAAAATGCCACCATCGCTATCGTATCCGACGAGAACCATATGGTCTTTCAGCCGATGCTGCCCGAAGTCGCCGGAGCCACACTCTCCCCTCGCCACGTCGTCAACCCGATACGAAGTCTCTGCCGAAAAGCCAAAGTCTTCAAAGCCGAGGTCGCTGCACTCGATATCGACGAGAAAACGCTCACTCTCAACGCGGGCAACTTCGTCGGCTCCCTCGATCTTCGCTTCCGTCAACTCGCCGTTTGCGTGGGAGCCAAAATCGACCTCAGCCGTATCCCCGGCATGCTGGAACACGCTCTGCTCCTGCAAAACGTCGGCGATGCGATGCGTATCCGAGCCCATTTCATAGGTCGCTTGGAAGAGGCCAACCTCGCCTTCGATCTCGATACCCGCAAGCGCCTGCTCTCCTTCGTCATCGTCGGCGGCGGCTACTCTGGTGTCGAGACTGCTGGCCAGCTCATCGACCTCGCCAAAGCCATAAGCCGACAATACAAGAATCTTCGCTGGGAGGATTTCCGATTCTCGCTTATCCACAGTCGCGACCACCTTCTCCCCACGCTCCACAAATCGCTCGGACGGTATACCGAAACCCAACTACGCAAACGCGGCATCGAAATTCGTCTCGAACGACGAGCCAAAGCAGTCACTGCCAATCGCGTCTACCTTGACGATGGATCCTCCATCGAATCCAATACCGTAATCTGCACCGTAGGCAACGCTCCCCATCCCATCATCCAATCCTTGAATACCGTCAACGGGCTTCCCGTCGAACAAGGACGGCTCGTCGTCCAATCCGACTGCTCCGTCGACGGCAAACCCTGGCTCTGGGCCGCCGGAGATTGCGCTTCGGTCCCTCAATCCGACGGTTCCCCGAGTCCACCCACCGCTCAATTCGCCCAGAGACAAGGCGAGCTTATGGGGCGAAACATCGCGCGAAGACTAGCAGATCTGCCCACTAAAACCTTTGCTTTCAAAGCGATCGGAGAACTCGCGTCCATCGGTCATCACAGCGCTGTCGCCGAAATCAAAGGCCTGCGCTTTTCCGGACTGTTCGCTTGGTGGCTCTGGCGCTCCATCTATCTCCTCAAACTCCCTGGGCTCGAACGCAAACTCCGCGTCCTGTTCGACTGGACGCTTGAGCTCTTCTTCCCCCGCGACATCAACCTCCTCAATCCACGCTACTCCACCGAGGTCTCGGAAACTCACCTCGAAGCGGGCGACACCCTTTATCAAAAAGGAGACCCGGCTTTCTCCTTCTACATCGTCAAATCCGGTTCCATCGAGCTACGCGATGATGGCGAACGCATCAACGTGATCCACGCAAACCAGCACTTCGGCGAACGGGCCCTACTCGAAAAAAGTTCCTACCTCTTTCATGCTATCGCTCTCGAACCCACCACCCTCGTCACCATTCGCAGCTCCGTATTCGAACAAATGGTACAATCGGACGCCGCATTTTCCAACTTCCTAAAGCAAAGCGCCAGCACCTACCTAACCAGCGACGAACTAGACGATCTTCTCAACCGCCTACCCGAACACCGACTCGAAAGCTCTGTGAGCGAGTCCATGAGCCAGTCGCTCTTTACCATCGCTTCAAGTTCCAGTATCGAAGAAGCCATGACACTCTTCAAAGCCAACTCCAAGAACTACCTCCCAATCCTCGATCCATCCGGCATCCCCCTCGGTTCCTTACGCAAAGAAACTCTCTACATGCAGTTGTTGACCAGTGATCTCGATCGCAGCCAATCCATAGATACCCTACCCAAGATTCAACTCCCTCAAATCGACCAAGACGCCACCCTCCGCGAAGCGCTGACGCTCATGACCCGTAGCAACGCCAGCAAAGCCCTCGCTACTGACAACGCCGGCAAACTTGTCGGAGTCATCGCCATGATCGACATTCTGGAAAAAACCTAACTCCTTCCACGAATGCAATCTAATCTCAATTCAAAGTAAAAGCAGCCTATGAAAAACGCACTCAACGATCCAGAAATCCTTAGCGATTTCATAGACAGCCCTGAAAATATAGATACACTCCTCCAACTTCAAGCCGAGCTGGTCAAGATGCAGCATTGGATTCGGGACAGCTTAGCGAACCTATAGGCTAAGCAGCATCGGTGTCGGACTGCGTTACAATACAGTCGTTGGGCAAGTCAGTCTGGAATACGGTCGCAATCTAAATCCCAGTAGCAACGACCCTCGCAACTCGCTCCATCTTGCCGTCGGGAATTCCCCTCTAGCCGCTATTTCGAGAAACTACCTCCCCTATCGCACAGATAACTATCTTTCCACTGTAGGGAGTTTGCTTAGCTCAAGTCAAACCGGCGAAGTCTTCGTTTAAAACGTAAACACATACTTATCAATATTTTAAACAACACGAGCCATAAGTGGCATAGAATCTGGTTAAGACACTTCAAGTATGAAAAGTCGCTTCACACAACATCGAGACTCACCCACAAACAATTCTCTCCAAAGCGAAACTTCCGAGACAGGCATCTTTTCTTACTAGCTCTCCTAACCTACGCCCTAAGAAAAATTCGGAAATGAAATCAAGTATCTACGACTCCAAAGTCTTCGACATGGCCTGCCGCCAATTCGATCGCGCGGCCGATATTCTAGAAATGGATACGTCCCTCCGCGAACGCGTCAAGATGCCTAAGCGCTGCATGGCGGTTTCCTGCCCGATCGAGCTCGACAACGGCAACGTAGTAGTTTTCGAAGGATTTCGAGTCCAGCATCACCTATCGATGGGTCCCACCAAAGGAGGTCTTCGATTTCACCCGAAGGTCGATCTCGGCGAAGTCGCCGCCCTCGCTATGTGGATGAGCTGGAAATGCGCTCTCGCCGGTCTTCCCTACGGTGGAGCGAAAGGCGGCATCAGCGTCGATCCGAATTCGCTAAGCGCCAACGAACTCGAACACCTTTCCCGGCGATACATGCAGGAGATGATCCCCTTTGTCGGGCCGAACGTGGACATCATGGCTCCCGATGTCGGCACCGACGAGCAAGTTATGGCTTGGATGATGGATACCTATTCCAGCTACGCCGGCAATAGCGTTCCAGCTATCGTAACCGGCAAACCCATTTCCCTCGGTGGTTCAGAGGGACGCAAAGAAGCTACCGGTTACGGCGTCGCCTACTTCGCTAAATCCTACCTCGATGACATTGGCATCAACCCGACAGAAGCCACAGCAGTTGTACAAGGCTTCGGAAACGTCGGTTCCGAAGCCGCCAGAGCTTTCAACAACTTTGGAATACGCGTCATCGCCATCAGCGACGTCAGTGGCGGGTACTTCAACGCCAAGGGAATCGAAATCGATGGGGCCACCAGATACCTCGGAAAGAACCGCTCACTCGAAGGGTGGCCTGGGGGCGATCGCATATCCAATGAAGAGCTGCTTGAGCTGCATTGCGACATTCTCGCTCCCTGCGCCATGGAACGCGTCATCAATGAAGACAACGCAGGAAAACTGAATTGCCTCATCCTAGCTGAAGGGGCAAACGGCCCCACTACCAACGGAGCGGACGCGATCCTCGCCGACAATCCCGACATAACCGTCATCCCCGATATCATCTGCAACAGCGGCGGAGTGATCGTCTCCTACTTCGAATGGGTGCAGGACTTGCAAAGCACTTTCTGGACAAGGGAAGAAGTGCTCCAACGACTATGCAAACTCCTCGATCGCTCCAAGGCCGAGCTTGAAACCCAGGTTGAAAAATACGGCTGCTCGCGACGAGAAGCCGCCCTCACACTCGGAATACAACGAGTCGCTGAAGCAAAACGCATACGCGGGCTCTTCCCATGAACCCTCCTAAAGCTCCATCAAATATTCTATCACCATTTCTCAAACACGCCTCAAAGAATGCCTCATAATAAACTCACTACAATTGGCTGGAAGGAATCGATCGATTTGCCGGAATGGGGAATACGCCATATCACAGCGAAAGCAGACACCGGAGCTCGCCGCTCAGCTATTGATGTTAAGAACATCCTCGAATTGCCCGGCAACAAGGTCCAATTCGACATAGTCCTTCATCGCAAGAACCGCGACATCACCCAAACGATCATCGCCCCAATCGCTCACCAAACCCATGTCCGATCAAGCAATGGCGAACAGCGCGAACGGTACTTCCTCAAAACGAAAATCAAGATTGGTTCAATCACAAGAATCATCGAACTCAGCCTCGTCAATCGCAAGAACATGTCCTGTCGCATGCTCCTTGGCCGCAAGGCCCTAGAAGGACTCTTTCTCGTAGACTCATCTCAAACCCACCTTTCGAGGTCCAACAAAAAACCGCGAATCGTTAAACCGGAAGATCAACTTCCAAATTCGATAAAATCATGAAACCATTAAAACTAGCAATCCTCTCACGCGGTCCAAAACTCTACAGCACGCGCCGACTAAAAGAAGCCGCCATCGCACGAGGACACAGTGTCAAAGTCCTGGATACGCTTCAGTTCGGTCTCTACCTAGAAGCGGGTCAACCCGACCTCACTTTTCGGGGCAAACCGATTTCGCACTACGATGCCGTGATACCACGTATCGGAAATTCAGTCACGTTCTTCGGAACCGCAGTAGTCCGCCAATTCGAACAAATAGGAGCTTATTGTTTGAATACAGCCGACTCCATCATGGCCTCGCGCGACAAGCTTGCCTCCATGCAGGAGCTCAGTACACACAATATCGGCATTGCGGAAACAGCCTTTGTCCGCAATCCAAAGGATATCCTCCACGCCATCGAAGCCATGGGCGGAGCGCCTGTTGTCATCAAGCTGATTTCTGGAACCCAAGGAATTGGCGTCATTCTCGCCGAGACTAACAAAGTGGCCGAGGCTATCATCGAGACGCTCAGTAGCATCCAACAGAACGTGCTTGTTCAAAAATTCGTATCAGAATCAAAAGGACGCGATATACGAGCGTTCGTTATCGGCGACCGCGTTGTCGCTGCAATGCGCCGCACCGCTGCCGGCCAAGAATTCCGCAGCAACGTCCACCGAGGCGGCAGCGCCCAACTCGTCGAGTTGGATCCCGAATACGAACGCACCGCTGTCAAAGCCGCCCAGATTCTCAACCTTCACGTAGCAGGCGTCGATATGCTCGAAGGCAAAGACGGTCCTGTCATAATGGAAGTCAACTCCTCCCCTGGTCTTGAAGGGATAGAAGGCGCTACAGGCATCGACATCGCTGGCGAGATTATCGCTTACCTCGAAGAGCAAGTCCGATTTGGAAACTTCGATATCCGTGAAAGGCTATCGTTGACCAAGGGCTATTCCATTACTGAATTCACCGTTGAAAAAACCTCCCCAATCGCTGGAAAAACCGTTACTGAATGCGGTTTGCGCGAACACGATATCGTCATTCTCCGAATAGTGCGCGGCAACGACCACATCGCCAATCCCAAGGGAACCCGCGAAATCATGGTAGGAGATGTCCTTCTATGCTATGGAAATAAAACTACTTTGCAAAGCTACCTGCCACAACTCGCGAAGCGGAAACGACGCAAGAAAAAGAAAATCGCCGCGACCAACACCAAACCCCAATCATCAGAATGAGCAGTTCACGCTTCCAAATCGGAGGGCAATCAGTTGCTCGCGGTGAATCCAAAGACATACACCTAGAAATATCCGAAACCTATACCGGCGACAAGATTCGTATGCCGCTCCGTGTCATGCGATCCAAGAGGAGCGGCCCACACATTTTCATTACAGCCGCCATTCATGGTGACGAGATAAACGGAACCGGCATCATCCACGACTTCCTCTTCGGCGAACAGATTAAACTAAAGAAGGGTACCCTCGTCCTCGCTCCCGTCGTAAACGTATTCGGATTCGAATCGCACGAACGCTACCTTCCCGACCGTCGCGACCTCAACCGCTTCTTCCCCGGATCGCCCACCGGCAGTCTTGCAAGCCGCATTGCCAACACCTTGATGACCGAATTGGTCGACAAATGCGACTACGGTATCGATCTGCATACCGCCGCTTTCCAGCGCACGAACTATCCGAACGTCAGAGCCGATCTTTCCAATCCCGAAACACGCCGTCTCGCAACCGCCTTTGGCTGCGCATTAATCGCCGATGGCAAGGGACCCATCGGCTCCTTTCGACGCGAGTCCACCAAACGAGGGTGCCCCACCATTCTCCTCGAAGCGGGCGAACCCTGGAAAATCGAACCCTCTGTCATGAAGATCGGACTACAGGGTATCAAAAACGTTCTCATCGACCGTGGCATGCTAGAAGGCGAGATTCGAAAACCTCCATACCAGGCTTATATTCGTAAATCAGCCTGGCTTAGAGCTGCCGTCGGCGGAATACTTAAATTCCACGTAAGCCCCGGAGATTTCGTAGCCGAAGGCCAGCCGATCGCCACCAACTATGGCATACTCGGAGCCGAGCAGAACATCCTCAGTAGCATCACTTCCGGTATTGTCATCAGCACCACCACAATGCCCGCCGTCAAGCCAGGCGAACCGGTTTGTCACATCGCCGTGATTCCGCCAAGACAGCTAACTCTCTACCGGAAACAACTTAGCATTGCGAAAGACAGCCCTCACCGACAAGCCCATGTTGATCTGGCTACGAATCTGGACATAGTGGACTTTTGAACACAATAGATGAAATATGAGTTCAAGGAATCTAGTTGAAATATGGGAAAAATCCCTTAATTGGCTGAATCTCGTTTGGCATTTCGAACTCTATAAAAGCGGAGACAATTCGATAGCGTTCAACCAAGTCTTCATCGCGCTCATTCTCTTCGTCATCGGGATATTGATCAGCAAACGCATTGCCAGCTCCATCGGCAAAAAGGTAAGTAAGATTGGCAATCTCAACGAAAACACGACGCACGCGTTGCAGCGAATCATTTCGCTGACCTTTATCGTTATCGTCGCCTTCATCGCGCTGCCCATCGCCGGTATCCCCATCACCATCTTCACTGTGCTGGGCAGCGCTGTCGCCATCGGCGTGGGTTTCGGCGCTCAAAATCTATTCAACAATCTCATCTCCGGCCTCATCCTAATGGCGGAAAAACCGATCCGCATTGGCGATATCGTCGACCTTGGTGAATCCCAGGGGAAAGTCGCCGACATCGGAAACCGCTGCACTCGTATTCGACGCGGAGATGGAGTGGATGTCCTCGTACCAAACAGTCATTTTCTAGAGCAGCAAGTCGTCAATTGGACCCTCTTCGACAGCGACCTACGCGGCGTTCTCACTATTGGCGTTTCATACGGTTCGCCTACCAGAGCAGTAGAAAAGCTACTATTGCAAGCAGCTAGAGAACATCACAAAGTATTGAATTCGAAAGAACCCATAGTACTCTTCGAAGACTTCGGCGACAATGCGCTCACCTTCAATCTCCTTTTCTGGTCCTCAGTTTCGATGCCCCTAGACTTGCGAAAAGTAACCTCCGACCTACGTTTCCGTATCGACGAGCTCTTCGCCGAAGCTGCTATTACGATCGCCTTCCCACAACGAGACATTCATCTAGATACGCTCAAACCTCTTGAGGTGAAAATGATAAGAGAACCGTAATTAATCATATATAGCGAATCCTCATGATATCATGAACCTCTCAACGAAAATCAAATTCACCACCGTTGCGGCAATTGCAATACTCTCCATCGTCGTGTTTTTCCAGAACACAGAAAGCGTGGACACACGCATACTATTCTTCGTGGTATCCATGCCGAGAGCGTTTCTGCTTCTGTGTGCGACATTGGTTGGATTCATGACCGGGATAGCCTGCACGCTTGTCTTTACCAAGAATCGTAAAAATACTACCGACTAATGCAAGCGACAAAGAGAAAGATAGTCCCAACCCGAATAGGATAATGACGAAGATACCGCCCGAACAAAACTCCCTGCTACCAAAGGAAATCGGCAACGCCCTCTCATCTCTCACCAAGTTGGTTTCCACGCCGCTTGGAAAACTGTTCCCTAAAAAAAGCATCGTTCAACGAAGCTTGGCTACCGCCCCTGGGATCGAACACGCCGCCGGAGTCGATCAAGTACCGGAGGAGAATTCAATTCCGATGCAATGCATCGATTACGGAAAAACCGGTTTTGAGAAAACCGAGTTTTCCAACGTCGGCGAATTGCTCGCCCACCCCATTCCCGAATGGGCCGAGCGCCGCTGGATCAATATCGAAGGACTTCACCCTTACGTCATCAACGAGCTGCGGAAAGTCCATGAGTTTCATACCCTCGCTGCCGAAGACATTTTCAATACGCACCAACGCCCCAAGCTTGAGGTATATGAAAATCACTGCCTAATCGTCGTCCAAATGGTACGCATCGAGCGAGACGCTCTCCTCAGCGAACAAGTCAGCCTCATCGTCTTAAAAAACCTGATCGTAACCTTTCAAGAAAAACCAGGAGATGTGTGGAACCCAATACGCGACCGTATCCAAAAATCGGACTCGCGTTTCCGTCGATATTCAATTTGGTACCTCGCCTATGCCTTGATCGATGCGGTAGTCGATAATGTGTTTCCCATTTTGGAGCGCTATGGAGAAGCCCTAAACACCCTAGAAGAACAAGCCATGAGCGATCCTAAACCCAGCATCCAGCAAAGCATATACTACATAAAGCGTGAGCTCTATGGGTTGAGACGAGCTATGTGGCCGATGCGGGAAATCGCCAGTAAACTAATAGATGACGCATCCCCCGCCGACAAAAAAGTGAGAACCTACATGCGCGATGTCCAGGATCACGCCGTTCAAATCATCGATCTGGTGGAAAGCTGTCGAGAAATGGCCAACAGCTTGCAGGATCTCTACATCTCGATCGTGTCCAACCGGATGAATGAAGTCATGAAAGCCTTAACCATCATGGCCAGCCTATTCATGCCAATCACCTTTCTCGCCGGCCTCTACGGAATGAATTTCGAATTCATGCCCGAGCTAAGCTGGCCCTACTCATACCCTACATTTCTAAGCGTCTGCGCCCTTTGCACGATAAGCCTGCTCTGGTACTTCAAGCGGAAAGGCTGGATAGGCAAATGAGATCGCCCGCACAAATCATCAACAAGACCTCCGACACGCATTGGCTATCGATTCCCCTACGCGAAAACGAAGCCGCCGTCTGGAGCGCGGAAAATCTCACCGTATACGCACAACGCGTATCAGGTGACTGGATGCTGGCCAGAGACGAAAGCGACGAAGCCAGACCCGAGCAGCAGGCCCGTACGATTTCTTCAGTGCCGCTAGGGCTCGATTGGAAACGCTGGGCCCTCAACAAGAGAGCGAACGAAATCCGCTTCTGGCCATCTTTCCCAGACAAGCCGCTCGTAGTAAAAACGAAAATACCAGTAATCCTTCCTCCAAAAACCTCCGTCGAACTCTACGTAAACATCCCCATCTGGCTAGAAATCTCGGTCGCCCAGGACGATACCCTCTACACGCTCGATACGGTGACTCCAACGCGACTTTCAAATACCTGGTATGGCACCCTCTTCGAAGGACAGCTTTGCTACGCAATCAAAAGCCGGGCTCGCAGAGCTCTGGAAGATCTCGACGACGAACCGTTGCGAGCGGCATGCCTCTTCAAAATCCACAATCGTTCGGAAGATTCGCTCCCCGTAGATAAGATTCGGATACTAACCGAGCACCTTAGCCTCTACCAAACACTAGAACGCCTCGGAACCAACTCCGTCGAAGTAAACTTTCAAGGCGACGAGCACGGATCTGAATTAAGCTACGAATCCGCTTCGCCCGAATTTCTGAAAAACGGGCAAATCGTTCGCGAAGCCAACAAGCCCTTCCATCGCCAAACCCTACTGGACAAGCTCATCTTTCGACCCTTAGGTCTCGACAACGAATGAAACCGCTCATCGCAACCACCACAGTCATTGAGGAAACCGTAGAGGCCGTCGAAACCATTGTCGGTCGCGGCAACTGGGATATCGCCCTACGCGTCGGAATTCTCATTCTCATCGGAATCCCCGCCTGCTTTATCCTATCGCGAATCATCGGAAAAATCTCCAGAAAGCGCCTTGGAGAACATGCAGGTATCCTAATCCAAAAGCTGTTGCTTTACGTCAGCCTTATCGCCGTATTCATCACGATACTACTCGAATTCGGCTTCAATCTAGGCGCGCTCCTCGGCGCCGCAGGCATCATGTCCGTAGCGATCGGATTCGCTTCGCAAACGAGTCTGTCGAACATCATCAGCGGTATTTTTCTCTATGGCGAAAAACCATTCGCCGTTGGCGATGTCATTCGAGTCGGCAGTACCACTGGTATAGTACTGTCTATCGACCTACTCTCCGTTAAGCTAAGGCAGTTCGACAACCAATTCATCCGCATCCCCAACGAAACGATGATCAAGACGGAAGTCGCAACCATCACCAAATTTCCAGTACGTCGCGTCGACATAAACGTCGGCGTCGCCTACCGCACAAAGACCGATCAAGTTATCCGCGCACTCAAGGAGGTGGCGGACAAGAACCCCTTCTCGCTCGACGACCCATCCCCTGTCATTATTTTCCAAGGCTTCGGAGACTCCTCGCTAAACTTCATGATCGGCGCCTGGTGTGTCCGCGAGCAATTCCTCGATCTCAAGAACTCCCTAACCCGAGACATCAAAGATAAGTTCGATGCAGAAGGAATCGAAATCCCCTTCCCCCAACGAGTCGTGCATATAAACTATGATTATAAAGAAAACTCAAAAGCCAACATCAGTTAACCCTTCCGTTTACAGCACACTGTAACTGCATTCAACTCGCCTAAATGATGATCACTTATCCGTGCAAAAGAAATGGAACGAATGTCATCTCGGCTTTGATTTCGCTAGCTCATGTGAGTGATCACCGATCAAACAAACGCGATTCATTCCGAGTCGCGATACGCTTCTAACAATTCTTCGTACGCTTTTTTGTAGAATACGATGTCGGCTCCATGGACGATCAGTTGGACTCCGAGGTCTTTCATGTGTTTGGCCGTGCTTGCCATTTCCCACTGCAAATTCCAGATTTCCTTATTGATAACTCTGCGCAGAACATCAGCCAGGACAAGCGCATCGTTCAAGTCTTCGCAAGCTAACGAAAAGTCGCCCGGACTCTCTTCTTCGAGCAATGGGAAAATCGACCAGAGATTGAGTCCCTTCCTAGTGTCTTGCATAGGATGGAATAAGGACCGCCTTGTCCGTAACGCGGCTCGCTCATTGAGGTACTTTAATCGTCTTTTTGAGCGGCTTCACTTCCAACAACTGATCAACGATCGCAGTTCGCTTGACCGTTGGTAGCTCATGCGGCAAAAAGAATTCAACCCCTTTCACTTGCAGCCATCCTCAGTTCCGGCAATCCAAGCTAATCATCCCATCAACTTACCCCGCGAATCGAATCGGAACAATTGAATTTCCTAGCAAAAAAAAGCCTTACAGTCTCAGGATATTGCCGATGCTTGCTAGTACATCTCGACCGCTCAACCTCGAACGCGCATCGCAGAACTGATTCTGCAGAGCAGCAATCCCGACGAGAGGCCCATACAAATCCGATATAAATCAATGAAAAGACGAGAAGCAGTTGAGAAGCTATCATGGATACTGAAGTCAGCCCTATTCGCTCCGGCAATAGCTACGGTATTGAACGGTTGCCAAAAAGAGGTCTTCAACGGCAGGAACCTACTGGTTTTCGACGCCGAACAAAATGATTTGGTAAAGGCAATCGCAGACATCATTATTCCCCAGACAACATCCCCATCCGCCTCGGAACTCAAAGTGGATAGCTTCATGGACTTGCTGTTGAAGGACGTTTTCGAGGATGAGGTCAAACGACAATTTCTGGCTGGCTTGGCTCAATTCGATACAGAGTGCCTGTCGACGACTGGAAACAATTTCCTCAAGCTCAACGAATCCGAACGGTATTCCTATTTGGAAAAAGTAGACCGAGAAACGATGGGGAAATCATACGGAGAACGCATTCCCTTCTACTACACCTTTAAAAGCCTGGTGATCACCATCTATTTTTCAACGGAACAAGGTATCAAACAGAACCTAAACTATACGCCAATCCCTGGCCCCTACAAGGGTTCTATCGAGTTCAAAGAAGGCGATAGAATTAGAATTGGCAATAGAATGTAATTATTATGGACGATAAAAACACATACGATACCCTAGTGATCGGCTCCGGAATGACAGGTGGATGGGCAGCCAAGGAATTTACGGAAAACGGATACAGAACCCTCGTCATCGAACGAGGAAGGGATGTTAAGCATAAAGAAGATTATCCTAACGCATTTAAAGCCCCATGGGATTATAAATACCGGGGCTACGACACCCGAGAAATTAAAGAGGAGTACTCCATCCAACGCCTCAAATATAACTTCGATGCTTCTAGCATGGATTTTTTTGCGAGCGATAAAGACCATCCCGTCGAAACCCCAATCGATAAACCCGCTCGATGGTTTAGGGGCTACCAAACAGGAGGGAGAAGTTTGATATGGGGACGAGGGGCCTACCGTATGAGCGACCTCGAATTTGGCGCGAACCAAAAGGATGGGAATGGAACGGACTGGCCAATTAGATACAAGGACATTGCGCCTTGGTATGACTATGTTGAAACATTCATAGGCGTTTGCGGAACCAAGGAAAACATCGACCATTACCCCGATGGAAAATTCCTTCCGGCATTCGAGATGAATACGGCCGAAAAAGTCATCAAAGACAGAATCGAGAACCATTACGAAAACCGGAAACTGATCCCTAATCGATTCGCTCATCTCACTAAAATCAAGCCTGGCCAATTCAAAGGGAGATCCGAATGCCAATCACGAGATATGTGTCATGCAGGATGCCCCTATGGGGCCTATTTCAGCAGCAATAGCTCTACCTTACCCGCAGCATACGAAACCGGAAAGCTGACGCTCAAATCGAACGTAATCGTCGAATCGATCATTTATGACGACGAAAAGGGAAGAGCCGTCGGCGTCAGAACGATCAATAGCATTACAAAAGAACGATCCGTCTACTACGCTAGAGTGATTTTTCTATGCGCCTCTACACTGGCTTCCACCAGCATATTACTGCAATCCAGGACATCGAAGTTCCCAAACGGTCTTTCCAATTCAAGCGGCACGCTTGGGCACTACCTAATGGATCACCATAAAAACGTTGGAGGATCAGGCATTCTGAAAGGGTATGAAGATAGCTACTACAGAGGATTTCGTCCAGGATCCTTAGTCATCCCTAATTTTAGAAATGTCTATCGCCAGGAAATGGATTTCCTAAGAGGTTATGGAGTCTACGGAGGAGCCAGTAGAGCAGGAATTGACCCAAACCAAATTGGAATAGGAAAAGAATTCAAGGAAAAGCTAAGCAAACCCGGCCCATGGAAAATGAGTCTCTACGCCTATGGAGAATGCCTACCCTACTACGCGAACAAGGTGGAACTGCACCCCGAAAAGAAAGACCAATGGGGCCTTCCTGTATTGAATATTTCGGCTGAATTCAAGGAGAACGAGATGAAGATGAGGAAAGATATGAAAGAGCAAATCACCGCGATACTAAAAGTTGCGGGTTTAAGCGATATCAACGTAAGTGAGGGATCGCATATAATGGGAGATTCCACCCACTTTATGGGAACCGCCAGAATGGGACTCGATCCCGAAACGTCTGTACTGAACCAATACAATCAGAGTCACGACATACCCAATCTATTTGTCACCGATGGCTCTTGCATGCCCTCAGCCTCCTACATGAGCCCTTCGCTAACCTTTATGGCATTGACGGCTAGAGCATGCGATTACGCAGTAAAGGCAATGAAAAGCGGAACCCTCTAGCGCTCAAAACTCCAAAATAGGACTAAAAATATAGAAACTACAACGAAAGCAGACACCAATCGATTGAATTTCCTAATCACAGATGCCTAAGAAACTATTTAATAAGCATGACGTGAACTACGCTTCATCTAGAGGCTTAAAACGCTCAATTCCAATTCCAGGGTTCGAAAAACAAGACCGGTGATTATTCGCCAATATTGTTGTATTCAAAATCCCACGCAACTAGAATCTTGATTCATAAAACCGGTCGCCAAACGCGCTTGCCCACGAACAAAAAAAGGCAACCCGATCAAATCGGATCGCCTTTGGGAATTTTGCCAATCAAACGCTAGATCAAGCTACCTGTTCCCTCTTCACGGTCTATTAAATCCGGTCGAGACGCTGTAACAGCCAATTTATCGACCTCAACCAGACTATCGAGCTGCTGGTCAATTAGCGACGGAACCTCGTCCTGATTCCAAAAACGAAGATTCGGACGCTTCAAGTATATCGGAGTTGTGTGGGCAAGCGATCCATCGTCTGCAAAAGCCCTAGCCGCTAAACAACACCCTTGAACTGGGCCAGAGTAAAGCCTTGCAGTCCTAATATTCCACGGAATGCCTAACCTGATACCGAGAAATAAACCCTTAACCTCCCCTCCGAATCAAATCGGAACAATTGACGTAGCGGAGCGAAGATGGCGGAGCAATTTCCTATCAACACAGCCGGATGAAGGATTTTTTCGATATCCATTAGACCCTGGAATTGCGCACGAATAACCTATACCCCGTCCCCACATGAAAATCAAAGTCGTATCGTGTTTGTTTATTCTCCTGGTCAGTATGACCTCGTAGCGGAGCTAATCTGATCGAATCGCTGGGACGGTGTCGACCCCATCCCGCCAGACGAAGCACCCGTATTCTACGCCGAATAAACCGCCGGATCCAAGATCCCAGCGAGACTGTATCGTGACGGTCGGCCCCAAGCATTCTTCAACAAATATGCAGATACAACAGGTCATTTTCGCGAAATCAACGGTTGCCAGCCATAGAAATCGACCAACGGTACCAATGGAGCCTTGTGACCCACGCCAATCCACGGAATTTCTAACTTGATAGCGCAAAATCAATCTATCAACTACACCCCGAACCAAACCGGAACAATTGCACCGAACGAAGAGACATATTCATTTCCTATCAACCTCCACAACAGTCTCTCTTGAAGATGAACCCGTAGCCCTCGAAGCATGGAGTGCCAACCCAGGCGAGATCACAAAAACCCACGTTATACTTAATTAACTGGGACTACCTATCAACAAATCCAAAATCATAATTCGTAAATTCCCATGCTTTTACCCCGCCGCCAGTTTCTCCGCCAATCCGCCACCGTCGCCGCCGCTTGGAGTTTGTTACCCCATCTGCGAGCTGCCTCATCCACCGGTGCTCCACCCGCGCATCCGCGCCTGTTCCTCGCAGCAAAGAGCTCGCCCGGGCTGCAGTCGGTTGATGATTTTCGGCGCGCCATCAAAGCCAGCGGATTTCTCGGTGACGCGTGGAACGAACTCATCGTCCAGGCCGACGCCGAGGCCAAACTGCCGGACCTCCAAGTCGACTCCATCGTGCCCGATCGGCCAATGTCCATGGTCCGCGACAAGAACCCCGACTACTACATCTGCTATCACGCGGGAGCGCGAATGAATCGCTTCGCCCTCGCCCATCTCGTCACGGGCAAAGCGGTTTACCTCAAGGCAGCCAAAAGCCAACTCCACGCCTTTCTCGATCCCAACCAATGGCCCGACTGGATCGACCAAGCCCACATCCGCTTCGGCCATCCCGCCGATCTGCGCACCGGCATGCTTTCCCAAGACTGCGCCATCGCTTACGACTGGCTCTACGATTCCCTCACCGAAAGCGAACGCGCCGCGATTCGCGACGGCATCGACCAGCGCGGTATCCAACCTTTCCTTACATCAGTTGAACAGAAAGCGTGGTGGATGGAAGACCTGAATAATTGGGTCACGGTTATCGCCGGCGGCGCGGCGGTTGCCGCGATGGCGCTAAAAGAGCACCATCCCAAGGCCCAGTTCATCATCGATATCGCGACCGAAAGATTCGACGCCTACCTCGAAACCTACGGCCCCGATGGAGAATTCAACGAGTCCGTCGCTTACGCCGGAGCCAACCGCCTCCCCGTCGGCTATTTCAACGCCATGCGTTTCGCGACCGGAGGTAAAGTTGACCGCCTAGGCGAGTGGCCTTTCCCGGAGATGTGCCGCTGGGTGATGCACGGGACCTTGGACGACAAGAAGCTTATTTCCTTCGGTGACTCGTGGACTGAGCGCGATGTTATGACCGGCTACGTCGCGG
Organism: Candidatus Pelagisphaera sp.; assembly: GCA_051275055.1. GTDB lineage: Bacteria > Verrucomicrobiota > Verrucomicrobiia > Opitutales > Opitutaceae > Pelagisphaera. The sequence goes on along the minus strand of JBNMOQ010000004.1, from coordinate 22,289 downwards.
CCGTGGCTGCAGCCAACCAAGATCCGGTTTTGCAGGACTTCTTTCTTCGGACACGCTCCGAAAAGCATTCCCACCCAATAAACCTGCTCTTCTACGATGCCCGGGTGAAACCGTTGCCCCCCACCGGCCGGGAACCGCTCGCCATCGCCTTCAAGGCCCACGGTGGCATGATCGTTAGTCGGACTTCATGGGATAAACCGAAGACCGACTGCATCGTTTTTAGCAAAAGTGGTCGCGAGGAAAATCACGAACACAACGACGTCGGCGTGGTCGGTTTCAACACGCTAGGCGAACGCCTGATCGTCGACCTGGGCTCGCCCTCCGGCTATCCCGAAGACTTCTTCGAAGGCGCGACCCGATGGAAATATTACAACGCTTCGGTGCAGGGTCACAATACCATCACCTTCGGCGGCCGCGAACAACGCTTCCCCATCCGCCAACGCGGCGAAGCCATCCTCAGTAAAGAAATTTCTGGTAAGCTCGAGCACTGGTGGCACGAGCCCGGCCAAGGCACCGCTTGGAGCATGGAACTTGCGCCAGCCTACTCAGGCGTGAAGCACTTCAAGCGCACCGTCCTGCATCTCTGGCCGGGATACATTCTCGTTCTCGATGACGCCGAGCTCGAGCAGAACGAATCGATCTCCCTGCGCTGGCACACGATCAATCAAGCCGAGCCCGACGAATCCGGCTCATTCGTCGTAAGCCGAGGTGACGCCGCGGCCATCGGCCGGATCGTCAATCTCGCGGACGGCGACCTAAAAATTGAGCGGCACCAGCACGCCTACGCAGCCCCCTACGATCGTGACCGCACCGGCACCCTACTGGATGCCCGCAACGAAAGTTACATCGAAGCCATGACGACCAACAATCGTTGCCGCCTACTCACTCTCTTCGCCACCGGTGCCGCCGCTGACTTTGGCGGTGAGTCCCGTTGGAGCCAGACACCGACGGGCTGGACATTCTACGGACCGGACGGCCCCGTCACCGCCCGGATCGAAGGGTCAATCGTCTCCCTAACCGCTCTCCAAACCGACCAATCCGTGTCGGTCGAACTTACTTAATCTCCACCCCATGATTCGTCGCCTTGCCATCCTCACTCTGCTCGTCGCCCTCGCTGCAACCAGCCCCGCCGAATCGGAGCATCGTATCCTCTATCACGACCCCGCGGTGTATTCGGCTTGGCCGGCGATTGCCCGCGCGACCAGCGGCGATCTCGTGCTCAGTTTTATTCGGACCGAACAACACATGAGCCCCAACGGAGCCGTCACGACCATGCGCTCACCCGACAATGGTCGCACTTAGAGCGAACCTTACGACGCGGTGGACACCGTGCTAGACGACCGCGAAGGCGGTCTCACCATGGCCCCCGATGGCGAGCTTCTCCTGCACGTCCGCTCCGTGTTTTGGAAACCCGAGACCTACGATGCACTCGGACCGGAAGCTTACCCGCGGCCCATGCTAAAGCGCTGGATGGATGAAGTCATCCAGCCCGACTACCTCGCCGCCGCCGAGGAAAACGGCAGCCACCTCTACGCTTCCACCGATCACGGTGAATCGTGGAATCACATTGGCTGGGGACCCGACAGTATCCACGGGGGCATCACCCTCGCGGACGGATCATTAATCGTAGCCGCTTACCGCGAAGAAGGCGACTCGGTGCGCATCTATCGGGCGAAGAACTCTCGGAGTGAGTGGCAGCACGTGCGCACCGTCGAATCACCCTCTGCACCGAATCTCAGGTTTGGCGAACCTCACGTGGCTCAAATTGCCAGTGGGCGCATCGTCGTCATGATGCGGGCAACCGCCCGCCCCTACGATGATCGTAAGAAGAACCTCTTTATGTGGCAGGTCTACTCCGATGACGATGGCTCCACGTGGTCCGACCCCATTCCCACGCCCATGATGGGCTTTCCGCCGCACCTGCTTGTATTGAGTGACGGTCGCCTCCTCTGCTCTTACGGGCGCCGCGCCCCGCCCTTCGGGCAACGGGCCATGATCAGCGAAGACGGGATCACCTGGAACCACGCCGCTGAGATCACCCTGCGCGACGACGCCCCAAATCATGATCTAGGCTATCCCGTGTCGATCGAAACCACTCCTGGCGAGATCCTGACCTTCTACTACCAGAAACCGGACTGGAACCCCGCTAACAAACACGACCACACCAGCGCCATCTACCAGACCCGGTGGAACCTGACCGACTTCGAATAAGTCATTTTTAGATCCGATTTCTCCCTAGGAGAGAACGAAGCTAACAGCGAGCGCGCCACGGTCTGGGCGAGTTTTGACGGCGGAAAAACTTGGCCGGTGAAGCGACTGGTTTTCGACGGGTCAAGCGCCTACTCTTCCCTCAATGCCAGCCGCCACGGAACGCCCAGCGAGGGTTCGATCTACCTGAATTTCGAAAGTGAAGGAAAGTCGAAAGTCGCTCGATTTAATCTGAGTTGGCTGCTTAAGCGGGGAGATGGGGAGGTACCGAAAGGAATGAAAAAATAATCTCAACGCATCTGCAGGCAGCTTCGCATTTCCGTCAACGAATCGAGATTTTTTTACGGCTTGCTGCCTGCGTCGCGCTACTCTCGAAGGGCGCTGCATGGTAGCCATTTAAATTATCCAGGAGCCCGTCAAACTGCGGCCAGTATGTATCCAGTCCGATTGAAAATATTCCTGCTTTCATTTTCGTTTATGCGTTAAGAGGCTTAACAACAATAAACGAAATTTCCTAGAAACGGAATAGAGGTATTGATCTCAAATATGCACTTTCTGATCAAATCCTAATTTTCACACAGGTGGAACTAGAGCATCCCCGCTCAGTGGGGAACAACCAAAGATTTTTTGCCCACAGATTACGCAGATTTACACAGATATCTGTAGGGACTCAACACCAACTCCATAAAACCTATTATCCTCAAAGAGGATACCTATTGGCCGAGTGTTAGCGAGGACACTAGTGACGAGAGAGCGAAGCGAGCAAGGAGCGATGTAAAACAACCCTCAACCGAATCATTTTTTCTTAACAACGCTCACTTCGTTCTCTTGTTGCCTCTTCGAGGCAAATAGGTGTCCCCGCTCTTCGCGGGGACAAAAGGTTTTCTTGTGTCGAACTTAAACGATAACCGAGTCTCCTAGAAAACCGTCTTGTAGGTTTCGATATTATCTTTATCGAAACGAAAGAGCGAACCGAGGTAGATCAGTCCGTTTTCGACGCCCTCTTGCGCTTCGATGACATAATGCCCCAAACGTCCTGCATCGAATTCATCGCCCGGCTTGCCGGTAATTTCCTTTTGCGAAATGCGGTAAGTCACATAGGCATTCAGATAACCCAGATCGATCGGGTTCCACAGCCCAAAGACTTTACAGGCCCCGGTATCCACATATTCAGCCAATTCACTGGGCAGTCCCAATCCGGTCACCTCTATCTGACCAATCTTCTTCTGATCCGAAACCGCGCGCGCTGTGGCCGCCAAGCCCACTGACGTCGGGCTGATGATACCCCGCAAGCGAGGATAGGATTTAAATAGACCCAAGGCTTCGTTGTAGCTTTTCTCCCGCACGTCATCCCCGTAAACGACCGCGACCAAATTCATATCCGCATAAGCGGGCTTCTTCAATTCCTCTTTCATATACCTGATCCAGGTATTCTGATTATCCATCGTGGCGGCAGAACTGAGAATCGCAATATCCCCCTGAGAGCCTATGAGCTCCGCCATGATCTGCACTTGCTCGGCACCGATCCGACTGGCCGCCACCGGTTCCGTTGAAACGTGTCGACTCTCCGGCACGACACCGGATTCCCACCCGACAACGGCAATTCCTCGACGCATTGCTTTCTTGGATACATTTACCACCGAAAGGGGATCATTAGCCACATAAGTGATTCCATCGACACGCTGGGCTATCAGAGATTCCATTATTTCAATCTGCCCTTCCGGGGTGGGTTGCTCAGGCCCTCGATAAATGGATTCCACATTCAGCTCGGCACACGCTTCCTTCCAGCCTTTATGCACCGCATCGAAGAACGGATTGCCAATATTCTTAACCACCAGCGCCAAGCGAACGCTCTTCTCCTCATCCGACTCATCCCCTCCCTTTGCGCAACCGCCGAGGACCGCCAAATAGGCGACTAGAATCAAACTTACTATTGTATCTTTCTTCATAATTTGTTCAAGGTTTCAAAAAACTTCGCTACCCACGAATATTCACGAATAAAAATTCTCCATGCTTATTTTGATTAGTGAATATTCGTGCGATTCGTGGGCAAAAATATCTCTTTTTAGCAATGCCACTTGTAGTGTCATTTAAATTCCTAGCAATTTTGAATGCAACCTTTTGGTCATCTATGATGGATAGATTTATCTTCATTATACTACGAAGTTAGGAATCCTTTTCCAATTTCATTCGACTCTCACGCAGGAGCTCCCGCCGACAAGTCAAGTAAGTCGTCAGATTGTTGATCAATACCGAAAAGATCAACAACCCACCAATAACCAAAAGCATATACTGGGCATTAATATTATGAAGCCCAAGTCCATATCGAATCGTGCCGACAAGAAAGAGCGACAGAATCACGCCCCAGATATTGCCGATCCCACCCGTTATCATAACGCCCCCAAGAATAACGATAGTGATGATTTCCAGTTCAAATCCCGTCGCAATATTGGGGCGAACATTATTGATGCGCGAAGCGAGAAACATAGCGGCTACCCCCGCGAATATCCCAGACAGGGTAAAGAGTAAAACCTTTGTACGCGCGACTGGGATGCCCGAAGCAAAACAAGTACGCTCATTTCGCCCGATGGCGTACACGGCGCGGCCAAATCGTGTCTTCCACAGAACCACGCCCATCACCACGGCCAACGCCAAAAAGAAAACCAGCGAAAACGGAACCATCGAGTCGCCAATATATCCCGAGCCCAGATATGCAAACGATCCGGGGAAACCACTGACCGCTCGGTCTCCCAGCATTACGGACGCAATCCCTCGGAACAGTGAAAACGTGGCCAGGGTGACAATAATCGAAGAAATTCGTAGTCGCGCGACAATGACGCCATTGACGAAACCGCACAACCCACCCACACCAATGCCTACCGCAGCCGCGATCCACACATTCACCCCATGGTCGAATAGGACCGCCATGGCCACAGCCGAAAGCGCCATGATCGAACCCACCGACAAATCCAGATTTCCGGTAATAATCAGGTAAGCGACGATCAAGGCCAGTATCGCCTTCTCCGAAAATACCATCGTCATGTCCAACAAGTTCGCGGGATCCAGATAATACGGAGTCGTGATCGCCATATATCCGTTAAAGATGATGAACAAGGCCAAGAGGACATGCTCCCATCGGATCAATGGACGGCCCGTCATCACCGTGACTGCTTCACCCCGACCGGCCTCGGTCCGGAGCGACAGAGCTTTGTCAACAATCACCGCAGCGAGAATGATGCCTCCATTCATAGCGAGTTTCCAAAATGGCGAAACTCGCGCCAGATTCAGCGCGTTCGCGATGACGCCAATGAGCAGCGCTCCCAGGAGCACTCCCCGAATCGATCCGGCGCCTCCCGTTATCTTAACGCCGCCTAGAACCACCGCCGTTATAGCGAGAAATTCGAATCCCATTGCCGCAGAACTCTCCGCCGCCGAATACCGAGAAGCCCACAGCACCCCGCCAGCGCCCGCTAGAGCTCCCGACAAGAGGTACACGAGAAAGGTCATTCGATCGACATCGATTCCCACCATCCGAGCCGCATCGCGATTGCTGCCCAAGGCGTAGATCTTGCGACCAGTCATGGTGTGATTCAGGAAATAGTAGAAGCCCACAAACAAAGCGGCGGCGATCCACAGCAGATTCGGAATCGAAAAATGCTCGACCCGCGTAAACTCCTTGAACGCAAACGGAAGCTTGTCGGCGCTGACTGAACGTCCCTCGTTAAAGGCGTAGCAAAGCATGAAAGTCAGGCCCCTGAAAACGCTCATCGTTCCCAGCGTAGCAATCACCGGCGAAACCTTGCCCAGGACAACCAATCCCCCATTGACCGCCCCCGCCAGGGCGCCAATTCCCGCCCCCATCAAAATAGCCACCGGTGTCGGGATCCACGGAAAATTCATCAACACCAAGGCCACCACCATGCCTGAAAGCGCCATGATCGATCCCACAGAAATATCGATACAGCCAGTCAAAATCACCAGCATCATACCGATCGACACCATTACCAGTACGGAGCTATCCATCCCGATATCCAATAAATTGCCGAGTTCGATAAATGCCGGATTACGTATCGACATGACAACGACAAGAAGAGCGAGCAATACAGCGATGCCGACCTCGCGAGCCCGCATCAACCGTTGAAAGAACCCGTCGTCGGATTCCAATGACGTTTTATTATCCACTGAGCGCCTCCGACAAAACTTTTTCTTCCGTTAATCCTTCGCGATCAAACTCCCCCTTGACCACACCTTCATGCATGACCAGGACGCGGTCCGCCATGCCGAGTATCTCCGGCAAATCGGACGAAATCATAAGGATTCCATATCCTTTACTTGCGAATTCGCTGATCAGTTGGTGAACGGCCGCCTTGGCCGCGACATCGATTCCCTTGGTCGGCTCATCCAGAATCAAGACCTTGCAATGCGAGGCCAACCACTTCGCCAGCGACACTTTTTGCTTATTGCCCCCAGACAGTCCGCCGACTTTCTGGTCCAGACCAGACGATTTAACCGCCAATGCCTTGGCGTACTTGGCAGCCGTTTGCGTTTCGCGCTCATCATTCAACCACCCCATCCGGCTGCACGATTTAAGCAGTGGCAGCGTGATATTCTCCCGAATGTCCATGTCCAGTATGATGCCTTCCTCATCCCGGTCTTCAGGGATATACGCGATGCCAGCCGAGATGGCGGCGCGGGGATCCTTCAGAGCCACTTCCTGGCCCTTTAGAAAAAGCCGACCAGAGTCCGCTCTGGTCATACCGAAAATACATTTAGCCAATTCCGTACGACCCGCTCCGATCAAACCGTACAATCCCAGAATTTCTCCCTCGCGCAGGCGAAAAGAAACCTGCTCGAACTCGCCCTTCCGACTGCAACACTCCACTCGCAGCATCTCCTCGCCCGGAGTCGTTTCAATCTTGGGAAAAAGGTTTTTCACCTCCCGTCCCACCATCATTTGGACTAACTTGTCGTGATCGATATTACCAATGTCCTCGGTGCCGACATGAACGCCGTCGCGCAAGGCAGTCACCCGATTCGCGATGCTGAAAATGTCATCCAAGCGATGAGAAATAAATACGATGGCTACCCCCTTAGCCCGAAGGTCGCTGATGATACGAAACAACTCCTCCGACTCGGATCGACTCAAGGTCGAAGTCGGTTCATCCAGGATCAACACCTTCGCATTGACCGATAACGCCTTGGCGATTTCGACCAACTGCCGCTCTGCCGCCGACAAGCGACCGAGGCTCGCGCGTGGATCGATCCCCGAATTGAGCGACTGCAACAAGTCGCGCGTGCGCTCATGCAGTTCCCTCCAGCAAATACGCCGCGAAACCGCGCCGTGCGGCTGGTGGTTCATGAAAATGTTTTCGGCCACACTCAAATCCGGAAAGGTCGCCGGATCCTGATAAACCGCGGCGACCCCTCGCCGGATCGCCTCCTGCGGATTGCGCCAGACCATCCTCTCCCCCTCATAGCGAATTTCACCGTCGGTCGGTTGCTGAACCCCCGTCGCAATCTTAATCAAAGTCGATTTGCCGGCCCCGTTTTCCCCAACGATGGCATGCACCTCCCCGCGACGTAGGTCGAAATTGCAGCCCGCTAGAGCCAACACGCCGGGGTAACGCTTACTTACCCCTCTTAACTCCAGGATAAGGTCGCTCAAAACAGTTCGAATGGGGAAAGTAACATGAGAGGCATCAACGAGATCATTCTTTTTCCAGCCTCACAATACGAAGCATATCTGACAGTCATATTTTTTTAGAATGACTCAAGGCTTCATTTGCATCCCAAGACCGACTGCGCTTATTACCAGAGATTCTCCTTCCATATGAGTCAGCTGACTGGCTCTATTTTCCAACCCTTGCGATACTTTCGCGATACAAACTCGTTAGCCGCATCGAGGTTGGTAAACGTCAGACTGTTGGTATCCCATTTCAGGGTTTTATCTTTGAATCGAAGCGCAATATTTCCAAGCTGGACGGCCTCGGTCAATGGACCACCATAATCGAAACCGTCGCTTGGCTGACTCCCAGAGAGGCAACCGTCCACGAAGCCGTGGTAATGATTCAGATCTTTGGCGACCGCGATACTTCCGGCCGGATAGTTTTCCTGCGGATAGAAGCGTGGCTCCTTAAAATGGGGCAACACTAAGGTTCCCACTTCCCCGATGATTAATGAGCCGCTTTTCGGTAGCTCCGTTGTATCCGGTACATGGGAACCAACCTGGGATGGACGCAGGCCACCATTGTACCAGGTAATGCGCAACATGTCCTTTTCGGTATATTCCGTTCCCGGAAAGAGGTAGTATACGGTCGATTGCGCCGGCCATACCTCGTCGTTCATTCCCGTGTGTGTCGCTTTAATTTCGACCGGAGCTCCCTGCATATTTAATGCGGTGAATACGGGATCGAGAATGTGACATCCAAAATCGCCGAGCGCCCCGCTACCAAAGTCCTGCCAGTCTCGCCATCCCCACGGATGATAAATACGGTCGCCTCCGTAAGGTCGCTTGGGAGCGACTCCCAACCAAAGATTCCAATCAAGAGATTTCGGAATCGCAGCCGAAACTTTTGGAGGATTCAAATAACCCGATCGACCGTGACCTACTGCTTCTACCCACGAATGGACGCGCTTAACTTTGCCGATCTTTCCCGACTGTATGGCGCGAACAGCGGTTCGATAAACGGTATGCGAATGTATTTGATTTCCCATACGCGTAATAACGTTTGATTTTGCGGCCTGAAGAGCCATTTGACGTGCCTCCCATACACTGTGGGTAAGAGGCTTTTGACAATAGACGTGTTTGCCGCGGCGCATCGCATCCAGCGCAATGTAGGCGTGCATATGATCCGGAGTAGAAACTGTGACGGCATCGATCTTGTCTCCGAGCTGATCGAGCATTTCCCGGTAGTCCTGAAAGACCAGCGCTTCCGGCTGAATTTCGAGGGCCTTTTCGGTTCGCGCGAGATCAACGTCGCAAAAGGCCACATGAATAGCACCCTTGTGATCCGCCATTTTGGATATGTCCGAATAGCCCTTACCGTTCGCGCCAATCGAGGCGATCTGAAGTTTCGAATTGAGATTGCCTCCCCGCACAAAGGCTGGAGCTGCGGCAAGGAAGGTGGCTGACGTTTTTAAGAATGCGCGACGGTTTGATTTCATTGCTTAGGTTTTAAGTTTCGCTGCAGTTTAGTCGTTCGAATTAATGCATTTCCACGTCGCACAAACCTAAACCGCCTCTGAAGTAATTAAATTGCACATTGGGGTGATCGGCAAGCAAGGAAATGGGGACCGAGGAATCCGCGATCTTTTTGGATATCATGAGTGCCGAAAGGCGCTGCCCGAGGGGGTTATCGTGAGCGCCTGCATGCCAGATAGAAACCTTTTCCGAGAGCCAAGTTTCAACGGGGCCTACCGTTATCGCTTTTTGTGGCACCATGGTGATGTTTCCACCACCGGATGTCCGGGCGTTTTGGGAAAGAGTGATGGGATGGAGCTCCACAACGCGCGTTCCCAGCTTTCGGTAGACTTCCGGGGTTGGGGGCTCGTCACTCCATTCGCCTTCTCGCCTCAGAGGATCGTTGAAGGCCCAGTGCTTTACTTCCCCCTGCCCGCCCTGCATTACGGCGCAGCGAGCACCTGCGTGCCAGCTATCTGAATACGTTCGTATATCGCCTTTGGGGAAATGAAGGTTTTCCTCAGGCATGGCTAGCTCTGTAGCGATCTGGTTGAAACAGATCTCACGGTCGACTTTTTCGAATGAAAGTGGATGGGAGATCGGGACTTCCTTTCCGGTTTCAGGGTCATACCACTCATCCATACCCCAGAAGTGCGCGTGTTTGAGCGATATCCCAAGATCGTTGACGAGGCGCGCCACAAGCGGCAGTTGCTCGGTGGGTCCGATTGGGCCGCAGATACCGACGGGATTATCAGCTGTGGCTTGCTTCCAGGGCTGAATGTATTCAAGAGCCTCCGCCAGGTAAAAGTCTTCCAGCGTATCGTAGAATTTAACAGTGAACCCCGGTCGCGAAAGCTCTTCCAAGTCTTTTGCATCAAGGCCCGCTGCATCGTTAATGAGGTCGGAATCGAGTGTGGTGTAGTCCCACCAATCCGGGGCAATTCGACTAAGTTTTCGGGGCATGGCTATTGGGGATTTTGCAAATTGCGTTCATAGATTTCATCGATCATACACAGATCGCCCAAAACGTCCTTAAGCGGATCCTGTTCCTTGGCACTGAAGCCCAAATGCAAGTGGCGTCGCCATCCTTCGGCATATTCAAATTTCTGCGACAGTTCTCCAACACCTCTGGAAAGCTCGTCCATTGCCACCAAGTATGAATCCATGCCTTGGGTGGCATCCAGGAAATCCATTTGGCTTTTGTGTGCGGCCAGCGCTTTTCGTTTGGCGGCATGGACCAAGGTTGTATCAACGTATAGACCTGCCCGCACTTTCTGGCGCATGGGGGTTTGCAGGCCGTGGGGCATGGCGTGGTAGAGGGTCACGTTTGTTGAAACAGTCGGTTGAGGAGGATTCGTCGTGTAGTTGGTCATGGCTTTGAAGAAAGCGGCCGAGACCGTAAGCCGGGCCGTATTCTCATGGTCCACCATGTAATCACTTAGCGAGTGGGTAAGAATGATGCTCGGATTCGCCTGCCGTATGATCGCTCCAATTTTCCTGATGGTCTCCAGTTCGTAGAGTATTTCCAGGTCATTGCTAATGGGGTCGTAAAAAGTTGCCGACAGGATTGCGGCAGCGTCACGCCCTTCCTGTATACGAATTGCTCGTGTCTCCTCGCGACTATGTAGCAGGCTTCCCAAGTCGCCACCCGACAGATTCATGTAATGAATATCCCAGCCTTTTTCCTTGAGTAGCAAAAGGGTTCCAGCAGCGACAAACTCGATGTCGTCGGGATGGGCAAAGACCGCCAGCGCTGATTTGCGATCAACCATCAGCCCGTATTTCTTCAATTGTAACAGAGCGACCTTCTGCCGCAGATTTGTCCGCTGCAAAAATCACCTCAAAGCTTTTTATGGACTCATTGAGCGAGGTCAGCGGCATATCCTCACCTTTATCCAGAGCGTCAAAGAATGTTTGAAACTGCTCTTGGTAAGGATGGTCTGCCACATCTCCAGAATCAGTCATGGCCATAGGGAGTTCCGTCCATTTTTTGTCCCTCAGGTGAAGCTTACTGGAGTAGAGCTTGTTATCTAAGAGGCTTCCTTCGCTGCCCACGAGGTGGGTGTGGAAATAATAAGGCTGGAAGCAGTCAATAACCGAAGCGACCTTCCCGACCTTGCCGCTGGCGAATTTAATCAGCGTAACCGAAGTGGTCGGATACTCGTATTTCGAAAATACTTCATGAGTCGATTGGGTGGCCATCGATGAGACCGCAGTCACGTCACCTCCCATGCAATGAAGCAATGCATCGAGAGCATGACATCCGGCCGAAAGCAGACTGCTCCCACCGTTTTCCTTTGTGGTATTCCAGCGATACTGCCCATACCAGGGACCGATACCGTGATAGTAATCGATTTCACCGTAGTGGATATCTCCCAACAGGCCTTCCTCGATTATCTTTTTTGTGCTTTGAAATTGGCTAATGAAACGTACCTCAAAACAAACGCAGGCTTTTACTCCGGCCTCGTCCACAGCTTCCTTAATCGCTTGGCAATCCGCGAGTGACAGAGCTAGTGGTTTCTCGATGATCAGGTTCTTGCCTGCTTTCGCCGCTGCGATGGCATGGTCTTTGTGCTGATTGGGATAGGAGGTGATGGAAACCGTATCCACGTTCGGGTCCGCCAGCATGGCGTTCACGCTTTGATAGGGCTTTATGTCGGAGCCGTGAGCCGCCTTGAGCTCAGCAGCGTCCAGTTTTCGCGAAGAATAAACTGCCGTGACGGTTCCCTGCTTGGTTCCGTTGATAGCGTCTATATGCGCGGTTGCCGCCCAGCCGTAACCAATGACCCCGGTTTTGTATGATTTTGTAGACATAATGTAGCCTGATGATTGTAGAGATATCGCCGCGTTTCCAAATGCGAGAGATCGGACAACCCAGCTTGCTTGCGATACTCAAAAGTAAGACCAAGAAGCCAATCATGTCACACATAAATGGCACTCATTTTAAGGCGTTGTAGTATACGAAAAAGGCGAAATGAATATTGTCCTGCAAATGAACGATCCAATTTTAGTGAAATAAATACCCATCATCACAAAGTAGAAATAGAGGGGAATACAAATCAGAAACATACAGGAAATGAAGATCTAAAAAGACGGTTCTTCGTTGGCGAACGGGCGTCCAGTCCAAGCAATTTCCCATCAATCCCACCCTGCGAATCGAATCGAAACAATGGAATTTTCTATCAACCACACCAACCATCCTACGCTCGCGAACGTCGAATTTGTACGCCTGCTCATCCGCACGGCAGGATGAGAAGATGGCAACGCTGCTCATTCCATTTTTTACGTATAGACAAAATAAGCACACGGTTCGTTCGAGTGTTTCCGATACATTCGCTAATACGACGGATCGGAAGAATTGTACAACCTGGAAGAGCGTCCAAACTACAGTCCATTCCTATTTGTAAAAGCCGAATCATGCATTTACTCTACTCCGTAATTTTAATCGAATCAACTGAAACTCCCATCTACAAACCGCTTTCGGCCCTCGTAATGTACATTTACACAGCCATGTCTCCGCGACTGAAACAAACTCTGCGTAACAGGTGCTGGACAGCATGCCCTTTCTACGACAAGTTGAAGACCCAATCGATATGAAAACATACCCAACCCCCCTAGCCCTTTTGTTCGCCCTTTTCCTGAGCGTAACTGTTTTCGGAAAACCCAATATGAAACATATCATCGTCTACCAGGAGGATGGTAAATTTGCCGGATGGCCCGCCAACAACGGGGCCTGGCAGTTTGAAGGCGATGATATTCTGGTTGGATTCACGCGGGGTGATTATCATTTGAACGACGGTCACAATATCGGCCCGGAAGAAACTCAGCTAAGCTGGGTGGCTAGATCCACCGATGGCGGAAACCATTGGGATGCCTACAATCCTCCTAACTATGTCGGCGATTTTGGGAGGGTCCCACAAACGAAGTTTCTCGGAAAACCGATTGATTTCTCTGATCCTGGATTCGCCTTAAGAATGGTCGGCATTGCTTACCATGGAGCCTATGATCCCACTGGACATTTTTTCTACACGATGGATGGCGGACAATCGTGGAAAGGGCCTCATAGTTTTGGGAACTTACGCGAATGGCCTGAACTCAAAGAAAGCGGATTCGAGGAACTCACTCCACGCACCGACTATGTGGTCCTGGGGAAACACGAAGCGCTCTTAATGGTTTCCGCCCGAAAAAAAGATCAGTTTGGATCGGATAAGATTTTCTGCGCTCGAACTATCGACGGTGGAAAATCCTTTGAGTTTGTCAGCTGGATAGTGCCCATCACCGATACAGCTCGAGCAGTAATGCCGCAGACGTTTAAAATGCCTGACGGCTCCCTGGTATCATGCATGCGGCGACGTTCCGACTACGGTCAAGGTACCGAGAACTGGGTCGATGCCTATAGCTCCAAGGACCAAGGGAGAAGCTGGCAATTCTCTGCCAAAGTGGGAGACGCAGGAGCTGGCAATGGAAATCCACCAGCGGTTACGGCAACGCAAGATGGACGGCTGTGCGCGGTGTTCGGAGACCGTGCGGTTGGGAACATGATGGCCGCCTACAGTTCTGATGGTGGAAAGAATTGGACGACTCCCTTCGTCTTACGCGACGACTTCGGTTCCGTGGACGGTGAAACCAATGATCTAGGTTATCCCAGATTGTTCTGTCGTTCGGACGGCAAGATGGTCGCTCTTTACTATTATTCTACTAAACAGCACCTCCACCACATAGCAGCAACTATTTGGGATCCGGCAGAGTAGTATTCCTTGGACGGAAGTTAAAAAATTCTAACACATTGCAAATAGTAGGCGTGTTGTGCTGACGTTGGAGTTCTAGGTTTTAATCAGATAATTGAGTGCGTGTATTCATAATTCTTGAGTATAAATAATAAGACCGCGGTAAGGTTTTTTGTACCTGGAGAGAAACTAAAAAAGAAAGCCTCCCACCTATTCGCGAAACCTTAACTCCTTCGACCATTGCTCGCGTAATTTCCTATAAAGAGAACGGGCCTTTTCAACCCGTGCTAAAAGGGCCTCACTAATCCTTCTCATGCTTCTCCATCCACTCCCGCGCCATCTTCTGGGCTTCGGCGATTTGCTCGGAGGTCATTTCTTTGGCGACGAGATCTCGGGCTTTGCTGCCTACGTCGATACCATTGGCAGCGGCTAGATTGAGCCACATATGAGCTTTAGCGTCATCCTGTAGGACGCCTTCGCCATTGTCATATGAAACACCGAGGTTGAATTGCGCTAGAGCGTACCCTTCCTCGGCTATTCAAATCGTTTCTTGTATTCGATTCGAGCGAAAGAAGCTAGTCTTGCGGTCGAATTCTCCAAGCGCTCCAGCGGAATATATTCACCGAACCGAATGCCATAATCTTCCTCGAACTTCTTCGAGTTGGCGGAATTCGCAACTTCGACCGCTTCCCTCACGATCCTAAGCGACTCACGTTCATTTTCTTCGGTCGCTGCCCGAGCAAGATCAATAAGGTATTCACGAAGAACGATCGCTAACAGGCGTACGTGCTTCACGTCTTGACGATCTTGCTGATCCAACTCGACCGCATTTGCTAATTTGGCTTTCAGCATTACATGCGGCAGCGGAACCAATATTTCATGGCCCGCAACAAAGAGTGACGCCCTATCTTCAAGTTCCTTGTCTTCAACTCCCTTCACACTTCGAAGAGCTTCAATCAGTAGATCATTTTTGCCGACTTTCAGTTCGATAGCGCCGAGAACGACCTCCCTCGGATCACCAGAATAGAGCTTGCCCCCGAGCTCCGAATGCAGCCAAACCAACGCATTTCGAGTCGCATAGATATCCATATCCGAACTCGTTAATGGTTCGTGGAGCACTATCTCAGACCGGACCCGTCCATAGTAATTCAATGCCCAGACATTTACCGCATGCCCACCCACCAACAATATCGGCTCATCCGAATCTCCGAAAGCAGCAAAGACTTCATTGAAATCTTCAACTGGCCTGGGTTCGCCTTCCATCAAGCGCCGAAAAGTTTGGAAACTCGAATATCCGATTCGCTATAAGGAGCATTGCGTAGCTGGATTTCTTTCCGCGTCGATTTTCCGCTCGCAATCGCTGACGCAGATTCCCTTCTCTCTTTTGCTTTACGCTTAGAAAGAGCCTCATGGGTAATGAAACGAACTGGTTGCTTTGATTCCATTGCTAGGACGAAGAGCATCATAGGAAAGCGAACCGATATCAAGCAAACTCAATCGCTCTCTCCCATTGAGAGCTCAGCAACCACTACCAAATTGTTCAAATTGGCAAAAACAGTGGAGCCCTTGCTCCTATCCACAAATCAGGCACTGCCTCCCGAAAAAGAGATCGGACGACGTCTCTCCCTACTTGAAAACAGCGCTCGGCGGCGGGCATGGCGTCGAAATGTTCGGACGAATCGGGGTACTTTTACGCGATAAGACAACCTTCCTCTATAATTCCATTATCTTTCGGCCGTTGGAAATCTCCGAATCGGAACTCCTGCCAAGATGATCAGCCTGCGGAAATACTCTAACCTTGCGTAGTTCATCCACAAGAAGCTGATTAATTCATATTTTTCGAAAAGTTGGCCCAACGCCTGCAACTGGTTGGCTTGTGGAGTTCTATTCTGGCTGAAACAAGATTTTCGAATCTAAATTGGGTCCAAATACAATTGAGATAACCCAAATTGGGATATGGCGTGGTATCCTTTAGGGATCATTGGGCCTTTATCGAACGGATCCTTAGAAAGTACGAATCGCTATTGTCGATCGGAGAAAGACGCCGTGCGGTCACCGATTGAGTTCGGCCCGGGCTATCTAATTTCACATCCTCTATAAATGCGTTTGAGGCGTCATTCCAATCGGGATTTTCTTCGAGATCGATCACTAATTTGCTGTCGACCGATTCCAGCATTTCCTCGAAAGCGCCATCAGGAAGATCGGTTGCCAAAACCTCCTCCGCTTCTCCAACCTGCTGTTTCAATCGCTCCCTTTGTTCAGGATTAAGCAAGTAAGGGTGCTTATTTAAGATCGCGGACGCGAGAGCGACCGATCCTTGAGCGGGGCTCTCTATCACGTTCACCTCGTGACCCCAACCAACATGAAGAAACGCAAAAAGCGACAGAGCGAATATTCGCTTAACGATTCGAACAGATGAGAATAACATTATTAGAATCGTATCAAGATACCCATGACAAGTAATTGAAATCGCTAGCGATCTAGAAACTTTCCGTCTTCAGATCATCGATGAGATAGATGCTGGCATTCACTTTGGTATCAGCACCGGGATGGTCACCGTCCCATACGCCAGGGGCACCTGGTTCGCCGTTGTCCAGAATGAACTGCCTTACGTCCATTCGCCAGGGTCCGGTTCTGAATACGAGTTTTTCGATCGATTCGGGATTCTCCTCGAGATCCAAATCAGCATGGATCACTTGACCGTCTATAGATACCGAATAGCTCTCCTCTTCGCAGTCCAATTCCATTTCGATTCGATGCCATTGCCCTAGTTTGATCGACGCACGCTCCACTTCAGTTCCTGCCCGATCAAAGCCAACCTGATTCGGAAACCACCACAGACGCATCGGCCGTACTCCACGAGCGGTCTGCGCTTCAAACTCAAGCCCGTTGAGCCCGTATTGCTTTTGCATTACGCGAAAGGAAATCCGCACTCGCTTGCTGGAAGGAATCACGTGCTCGACTTTGGCATAATCATAAGGCTCCTCATCGACAATCTGAAGGACCTGATTATCGGCTTCCCAAGGATCGCTTACCAAGGAAGTTGGCGCCCATTGCGGCAAATACAGATTCCACAATTCCATATCCGCAACTTCTTTGTAATTCTCGAAGTTTTCATTGAGATGTTCGTCAACCGAACCTGAAAGTGGAATACGCGCTCGAGCGACCCAGAGATCCTCCTTATTGCTGCTGTAGGTCAGCCACATATGATCGCCAGGCGCATCTCCATTGCCCAGTGCAATCCCGCGAATGTACTGCGGACCCAAAGCCTTATTAACTCCTCGAAATCGCATCGGAGGCACTTCCGCGTGGATATTCAGAATATTATCAAACGCGTATCCGTCATCCCCAGACACTGCCACTAATGGAAATCGATTTCGCTTCGTCGCACTATGATCATAAACCAAAGCAAAATGGCCATCCTCGGTTTGCTGTCCCCATATTTTGGCCGCAGACTCCGGAAAGAAATGACGTCCCCGAATCCAGGTCTGACCATCGTCCGGACTGAGCGCTGCCAAGCCACTCTTAAAGACCCCCACTGTCACTCCATCAGCTCGCTCGAAAAAACTCAAAGCCTTGGGTTCGATGTAGTTCACATCTTCCTCAGGAATAGGACCAAACGTTAAATCTGAAATCGCATAATCCGCCGGGATTTCCAATGTAAAAAATCCATCATCGCCACGATCGTCCTCCCACCATTGCAAGGTCATTCGTTTATCCGCGAGCAGCGCCTCGCAAGCTTCAAGTAACTGCGAATCGTCAGTCGTCTTATAAAAAGGGAAAGGCGTATTCCCCTCATTCCAACCCGCATGGCGATTGTATCGGATAAAATAAATCGGCCCGAGCTCACCATCTGGATACACTTCGCGGACTACCCGTCCAAGCCCCTGCCCCCGATTCGGGCCGAAACGAACATTGGGACAATAGCTGTAAGACCCAGACGTCAGCAACATCCCATTGGGGGCCACGTAAAAGCCCATGCGTTGGTGCATTACAGATTCACTCCCTTCGGGAATCACCGGCAATTCACGACCTCCAAAGTAACGAGGCTGAGGCTTGATCTCCGGCAGCGTCACTACAGGAAACCCGACCGTCGGCGGCTCCCAATGATACCCGTCAACCGATGATGCGAATCCCGTTTTACCGGGAGTACCATGTTCCTCTACTCGATTCGAAACGTAGTTCATCCAAAACCGACCTTCCCAATACGCCAGCATCGGAGCATGATTGTACGTCCAGCCTACGTTGTCCCCCTCGAGAGGCTGATTCCGCGTAGCCCGATAGGTCTGTATCTTGTGCACCCCGACAGCCGAACGAAAACCGCCGTGATGCCATCGCTTATCGCTCTCCTCGGTACCGAGATAAACGACCGGTTCATCTTTTATCTCCTGAATAGGAGGAGGATTAGCCGACCACAGCGGGCCATTAATCCATTGCATCAAAAAAAGGATGGAGATTATGCGAGTATTCATTGCAAAATAGGTTTAATCAAATGACATATGTCATATCTATTCTACAATGCAAAGCAATAACTTAGCCTGCTTTTACCGGGATCGAATCGTTTTGAAAGGAACGACCAGCCTTCTAAAACCCGATACTAGCCGCACCCTCAACAAGAAGGAATGCTCCAGTGATGAATTTCGCTTCCGATGAACTCAGAAAAACAGCCGCTTAACCAATGTCACGCGAGTCGCCGAAAACAGCGTCAAAGGGGGTTAGACCATTTTCACATATAATAATATGAATATACCTCAATTATCCCAACAAGACTACGATCTCCTTAAAAAACACGACACGCCTACGGTGTGCAATGTCATCGAACTCTTCGATATCCGCCCCCGCAATACGGGATATACGGACGAGAGTATTCAGGCTTGTTTCCCAGAGATGCCCCCGATGGTTGGATACGCATCGACGGCTACGTTCCGTTCGGCCGCGCCCGCAGGGTCGGAAGCTTATGGAAGCTTGAAGGGACAGGTGGAGTCCTTCGAGTTGTACGATTTGCCGTCAGTGGTCGTTTTTCAGGACCTAGACGTTCCGGTAGTAGCGGCAACCTTTGGCGAACTTATGTGCACGACCTACAAGCGATTTGGAGCGGCCGGACTTATTACCACCGGAACAGGCCGAGATCTAGACCAAGTACGGGCTATCGATTTCCCTGCCTTCACGAGCGGTACCACTTGCGCTCACGGTTATTGTCATACGCCGACCATTCAAGTACCCATTGAAGTAGGTGGTCTCGCAGTGAATCCTGGCGATTTACTGCATGGCGATTGCAATGGCGTAACCTCGATTCCGCACGAGATCGCGAGCGAAGTGGCTCAGCTCTGCGATCCGTTTATGGAGGCGGAGGCGATATTGCTAGATTACCTGAAGGGAGATAATTTGACGCCAGACGGTTTCGCTGAAGCGCAGAAAGCGTGTAAGGAAATGATTCAATCGTTGGCGGATCAAGTTTCGAGAAAAGGGTGACGACTCCGATCTGAAGATTTCTTAAATTAACAGGGAATTCGTATCGTGGGAGCAGTCTCTAGAAGAATGAGGATACAAGGCCATACTCAGATATTAAAGACAGTCTCATCCAGATTGTTTTTAAACAACGCTTCGCTTGTTGTTCCTTCGGAACAAATAGGTGTTCCCGCTATGCGAGAACAATAGGTTGGAATTAGTTTCTGTAGATTAATACACCATCATTTATTCGAACATCCAAGGAACCTCGACGGAAAATCGTTGATCCGTTTCATCTCGAAACGCGTCGAGCCAAGGCGAGTAGGTAAACACATCCAAGCGCTTGGCAGCTGGAACGAATTTCAAAATCCGTAACCACCCTTCCCCGCCATGCGAAAGAAACTGGTAATTCGCGAGCATCTGCAGGACCGGCTTGCCTTCTTCGTTATCCGAAACCAAGAGCCCTGTCCCGTCTCCTTTAACGTGCCCCGACAAAACCATTACAATATCATCTCTCCCGTACACCAGCTTTTCCCAGATTTGCTCGCCGTCGTTCCACTCGGCGCCCTTCTTATGCGGGTTCCACTCATCCCCTTCTCCCACTCTCGTATCGTCATCATACATGTAGCAATGGGTCACGAGTATGACTTTCTGATCATGATTGCTCACGAGTGAATTCGCCCAAGCCAAGGTTTTGTCAGTCGGACCATACTCAAGGCCGAGCACCATGAACTCCTGACCACCGGCTTCGAAGTAACCGAAGCTATTATCGTTTTTCACCCCATCACTCCCGCCGTACCAACGACGACCCGCGAAGCGTTTGGGAGAAAAAACCGCATTGTATTCGGAAGTCGCTCGAAGATTTTCGTCAAAAACGTCCCGATCTAGATCGTGATTTCCCGGTACAACCATATACGGCACCACCCCATCGATCAATGAAAACGCATCGTCCGCGACACGCCATTCGGACTCTTCGCCCTCCTCAACTACATCGCCGACATGAATTACGTATTTAACATTCAATGACTCATGAGCATCTCGAATCCATTGAAATTGTTTCCGGAATATTTGCGGAAAATAAGCCGCATAACGCTGCGTATCCGGGACGACAATCAAGCAAAATTCGCCCGCATCCTCATCGATCTCGATCGGAAATAGACCATCGGATTCAGCTTGAGAAGCGGCGGGAGCGAGCCATCCAGCGAGCAGCAGGAACAGAGCGAGCCTCGATGGCGCCATCATTTTCCAAGCGAAGCGCCGCATTGAGAGGGTCACGTTTGCGACCGCGTTTGCCAAAGTCCGATTTTTCATAATTCGTTAATCAATTCTGTAACATCTCCGTAGCGCGTTTGCCAGTAAGCGATGCCAGCCTCATCCGGCGCAAGCGAGCCGCCTTTCTGGGCATTGATCTCAATTGACCGGCCAATGCGGCGAGGGTTTGTGCTGCTTGTCGAAAAACCCCTCAACCTCAGTCACTATTTTCGGGTGATTGCCTGCAACGTCCCGCGTTTCGCTCGGATCCTTTTTCAAATTATAAAGCGCCGTTGGCTGATCCATTCCAAACCGAATCGCTTTCCAAGGACCGCTCCGTGCCGCCTGCCACAATCGATCGCGCGGAAATTCCCAATACAAGGGCCGTTTCGACATATCCTGCGCATCGCCCTTCAGGGTCGGAAACAAACTCATCCCATCCAATCCATCGCCAATCGGCTCTCCCGCCACCTCCAACAGAGTCGGAAAAACATCTGCGAACATCCAAGGCGTTTCGTTCGTCTCCCCCTCTGCAACTACTCCTGGCCAGCGAGCGATCATAGGAACCCGCAAGCCCCCTTCGTAGACCGAACCCTTCCGCCCCCGCAAGCTGCCCGCCGAGTGCAATTCCTCGCTGCGTTCCTTATTCACCGGTCCGTTGTCCGAGGTAAAAATCAAGAGCGTATCCTCCGCCAAATTCCAACGGTCCAATTCATCCATGATCTCTCCGACGTAACCATCGAGCCGCGTCGCCATCGCCGCATAGATCTTCGCGTTATTCGACCAATCCCGACTCGCATAATCACCCAATGCCGGCACCTCCATCAACTCGTGAGGGATCGTAATCGGTAGATAGAGAAAAAAGGGCTGCTCACGATTCTCCCGAATGAAGTCCATAGCATAATCGCGAAAAAGGTCGTTGCTGTATACCGTTCGCTTCCCGTCCTTATTACCCGCTATGGACACCTTCGAGTCATTCTCCCACAGGAAATCCGTGTAGTAATACGATGCGTGATTTTGATTCAAATAACCCAACCAGGAATCGAAGCCCATTTGCACCGGGGTGCCTTTCGACTGAGGTTCCCCGATCCCCCATTTCCCCGCTGCACCCGTCTCGTAACCTTGTCTTCGCAAAGCTTCGGCAACCGTTAATTCCTCACCCGTCAGCGACAAGCGCATCCCGCCCTCGCCAAACAGTTCTTCTTCCCCGCCGACATCCGGACTATTCCCCCGAATCCGTCCATGTCCCGAATGGAGCCCCGTCATCAATACGCAGCGCGATGGAGCGCAAACCGGCGCTCCTGCATAGAACTGAGTATAACGCGTCCCTTGCCTCGCCAGTTCGTCTATGTGCGGCGTAGCGATGAATTCCGATCCATAGCAGCCCAGATCTCCGTATCCAAGATCGTCTGCCATTATAAAGATAATATTGGGCGGCCTCGAATTCGCCGCAACAGAACCTACCAGACAAAGAA
>JBNMOQ010000003.1:0-70788 GCA_051275055.1 Candidatus Pelagisphaera sp. | reverse complement strand
CGCCAAACAGTTCTTCTTCCCCGCCGACATCCGGACTATTCCCCCGAATCCGTCCATGTCCCGAATGGAGCCCCGTCATCAATACGCAGCGCGATGGAGCGCAAACCGGCGCTCCTGCATAGAAATGAGTGTATCGCGTTCCTTGACCCGCGAGGGCATCGATGTGTGGCGTTGCGATATACTTGGATCCATAGCAGCCAAGGTCCCCGTATCCAAGATCGTCCGCCATTATGAAGATAATATTGGGCGGCCTCGAATTCGCCGCAACAGAACCTACCAGACAAAGAATCGCCTGCAAGGTAGCCCGAAAGAACGTCCCCCGTTGAGAATCTCGCCAATTCAATAGAGGTTCACTCGTAGTGATTTTTGGGATAATCATCGAATAAGCCAATATTAATGCTGCATTACGCGTTATCAAATACCCAAAGCCTTAGCTATCCGAACTCTTAACTCCGCTTCTTCCTCGCCCTCAATCGCCACGAGTGGAGGCCACATTTCCTTTTCGCAAAGACCCAATTCGTTCATCAGCACTTTTAATGCCGCCAAGGCCGAACCCAATGCACGGTCTTTTTGGTAGATCAGGGAAATATCGTCCGTAAGATCCTGCAACCTTTGGGCAGCGACTCCATCTCTCTTCAAAGACAAGTCATATAATTCTCGATACATTCCAGGAACCAGGTTCCCGGAACTCGGCACCAAACCATCCGATCCCCAAAGCAATGCTTTTTTAGATTGAGCTGCCCAACCGATAAAATGTGAAAAATCAGCCCTATCTTTATAGCGCAAAATCGCATTTTCCAAACGATCCTCATCGCGTTCGGAATCCTTCAACCCAACGATGTTATCATGCTCGCTCAATTGATCTACGATATCCAACGGAATGGACATCTTCGTCGTGGCCGGAATATTGTAAATAATCAGCGGCAAAGGAATCGCATCCGCCAATGCCTCGAAATACCGTAGTATCTGCGTATCGTCCAAGGCATAATAACTCGGCAGGTTAGCCACTGCCACGGTCACGCCCATGTCGGCAAATCGTTTCGCTAGCTCAACCGAATCTTCAAAACAATTGCTAGCTATGCCCGCGTAAAGATCCATCTTTCCCGCATAGGAATCGCAAATAATCGCAGTCAATCGAGCCTTCTCTTCATTTGGAATCGAACTAGACTCGCCAGTCGTACCAAAGACGAACAGCTCTGTCCCCGCCTCGGCGATTCGATCGACGATTTTCAATAGGCCCGCTTCGTCGCCCCGACCATCTGCCGTCACCGGCGTGATCAACGGAACGACCACGCCCGAAAAACGCTTCGTTTGTCGAACACCAGGAGATTGATTACTCGATTCAATTGTCATAGTTTACGAACCTCTTATAAGAAATACCTTCCTCT
Source organism: Candidatus Pelagisphaera sp. (assembly GCA_051275055.1). Classification (GTDB taxonomy): domain Bacteria; phylum Verrucomicrobiota; class Verrucomicrobiia; order Opitutales; family Opitutaceae; genus Pelagisphaera. The sequence goes on along the minus strand of JBNMOQ010000003.1, from coordinate 69,400 downwards.
CCCATGCGAGATGCGCCTGGTCAAAATACAGACGTGGAGCATTCATCGATCAACCACGGGGAGAGAAGTTGAATTTGTGCGAAGTTAAAATTGACATGTGACATATGTCACCTTTAAAAATACAAAATCTTCAATTGGGGTGTTAATGCAACATGCCTCGGCGACTACGTTTTCAAACAACCCCAGAACGACCAAAGAGCTGACAAACCAACCCCATTGCTTAGATTTACCTCAAAGCGAAACAGACCTTCTCATTTTAGAAGCGCTCACCTGATCCCACTAATTTTCTCAAACAACTACTACCTCTTAAACGAACAACCTGTTTTTATATGAACAAAAACACCACCCCCCAAGGCGCTATAGGAAATTCCGCGCCAAACAATGGCTCGACAGCCATTTTTTCCACGATGGAGAGATTTACTAAGCGAATCGGAAAGCTCGCCCTTCCCGCTACGCTTCTGATCGCTAGCAGCTTTAATTTGCATGCGGGCGACATCGAAGGTCGCGTCCGCGACGATACCAACGGAGGCTACATGCCGGGCGTTGAAATCCGCATCGAAGGCCAAGACCAGAAAGCAGTCACAGACGCCGAAGGTCGCTACCGCATTACGAATTTGCCAGCAGGAAAATACACTGTTCGCGCTCACTCGCTCGCTTACGACACGGGCATCCAATCCGTAAGCGTACCGGCAACCGGAGACGCAAACGCAGAATTCATGCTCAGGTCTTCAGTCTACGAACTCGAGTCCTTTAAAGTAGAAGGCTATCGCGAAGGTCGACAACTCGCGCTCCAGCAAAAACGTGCGGCAAACAATATCCGTGACGTCATCTCCGCCGACTCCGTTGGCAGTCTCCCCGACCGCAACGTTGCGGAAGCCTTGGCTCGCGTACCGGGCGTCAATCTTGACGTCGATGCCGGCGAAGGTCGCTTCGTCACTATTCGCGGAATCGAGCCATCCTACAATAACGTCACGCTCGACGGATCAACCCTCGCCGCTCCCAGTGTCGGCGGTCGTTCAGGTCGCTCGATGCCTCTCGACGTAGTTGGTTCAGGACAAATTTCCCAAATCGAAGTCATCAAGTCAGTCACTCCCGACATGGATGGAAACGCTCTCGGCGGCACGATCAACATCAAAAGCGCCAGCGCATTCAGCCGCCCCGAAAGTTTCACCATGGGCAAGTTTGAACTCGGCGAAAACAATATAGCTAAATCCACCATCGTAGACACCGACATTACCTGGGGAGACACCTTCAACGACGGTACAGTCGGAATAGCTCTTTCCGCCAATTACTCCAACCGTCCTTTCGTGTCCCACGAAGTCCAAGGCAGCTGGAACGACGCCGACGATGGCACATTGTTCTTAGAAGACTACGAGATTCAACCCGCAGAAGGCGAACGCACTCGCATGGGCGTCAACTACAACATCGAATTCCGCCCAGACGATGACACCGAAATCTACATCCGCGGCATATATAACAAATTCGAAGAAGAAGAACGCCAACAGGAATTCATCATCGCAGGGCGTAGAGATCCGATTTTCGTATCCGATGATTTGATCGAAGTAACCCGCATGCGCTTCGAGCAACGCGATTTCCAACGCGAAATAGACCAGACGCTTCTCAACGTCACTGCTGGCATGAAAAAACGTACCGACAATCTCACGGTTTCTGGCGACATCACCTACTCCTTCTCCGAAGAAGACGTTCCTATCATCAAATCTGCCCAGTTCCGCACTGGCAATGAAAGTGATCCTTTCAACGAAGGACACCCATTCCAATTCAGAACCTCGAACTTCTATCCACAATACAACGATCAAGGGTTCTCTACCAACCAACTTGACCAATTCGAATTGCGTCGCTTCCGCGAAGGCGACTCGCTCGTTCAGGAAAATACCTGGAGTCCGCGACTAGATTTCGAATGGGACTTGGACAGCGTCTTCGGCGGTCATCCCGGCACATTCAAGACCGGTATCAAACTAACCAGCCGCGATCGCTTCGTTGATGACAACTCGCTCCGTACTGTTGGAGGCGATGATGACTTCACCATCTTAGACATCGCTCCTCCAGGTGCTGGCTTCTCCATCTTCGACGGACGCTACATGTATCCATCGAGCCTAAACGCTGACACCGCAATCAACTACCTAAACTCCAATCGCGGTGATTTCGAAGTCGATGCTGAAGCCTCTGCCGACAACTCTCGCGAAGACGACTACGACGTCCAAGAAGACATCCTAGCAATTTACGCAATGGGAACCGTTCAGTGGAACGAGCAACTCTCGATGACCTACGGACTCCGCTACGAGCAAACAGATGCCGATCTACGAGCATTTGAGTATCAACGCTTCCGCGATGACGACAGCTTCGAAATAGTCGAAAACATGAGTTCTTTCGACTACGACAATATCCTGCCGAATCTCCAATTCCGCTACGATCTGGACGAGAACTCAGTAATCCGTGCCGCCTTCACTGGTACCGTTGGACGTCCGAAATACGAAGACGCATCCCCCATTGCCAGCCTCGACATCAATGATGATTGGGATCCAGAAAGCGACCCCATCGATCCGGCATTCCCGAATATCGGAGAACTGGAAATCGGAAACCCAGAACTCACGCCCTTCGAAGCACTGAATTTCGATCTAACCTACGAATACTACTTGCAATCAGGCGGCGTCCTTACTGCTGGTCTCTTCCAAAAGGAGATCGACAATCCAATCTATCAATTCAGCTCCTTCGAACGTGATGTTATTTATAACGATGTCGCCTTTGAAGGTCTCTCTCGCACGAAAACGCTGAATGCGGATTCCGCTTCAATCAGCGGCATCGAGTTCAACGCTCAATTGCCGTTCACAACCTTCTTCACATCGAGCAATTTCCTTGATGGATTCGGGATCGACGCCAATGCGACATTCATCTCATCTGACGTTAAGGTTTTCGATCGCGAAGACGAAGACCTCCCGTTCTTCAAGCAACCTGCGGAGATCATCAATCTGGCTTTCTACTACCAGAAGTACAACTTCTCCGCTCGCGCAGCCTACAACTGGCAATCCGAAGCCCTCAACGAACTCGACGGAAATTCCGACGAAGACCAATGGGACGAAGATCGTAAATACGTAGACCTCCAAGCGAGCTATAAGCTTAACGACAACTTCACTATCTACGTGAATTGGCAAAACGTAATGGAAGACAACAAGGAACGCACCTACGGTCGTAAGTCAGGCCGCATCCGCAGAGCAGAATTCTACGGATCGAACCTAAGAGTAGGCACGCGCTTTAATTTCTAGTAATAGATTTTCAATTACCCCACCAACAAACGCCCTGCACTTTATTGTCAGGGCGTTTTTTCTTTCACGAACACCACCGAACGAAACGAATATAAAGAAATGAAATCACGCCGGACCTTCATAAAGCAGTCGCTCGCGGCGTCTGCGAGTCTACCAATCCTTAACACCCTCAAAGGACAGCGTAGAGAATCGACTGTTACAATCGAAAGCTACCTCCGCTCCATACTCTACACACGCGAAGACATTAGAGCTTGGCTCGAAGACGGCGCGTTCCCATTTGCCCGATACAGCTCCGAATTCGGCTGGCTTCTCCCCGACGGCTACTTCAAAGACGGAGTCGACGATTCAATCTCAAAATACACCTACGAACCAAACGACGGACCACGCCAACGAATCCACTACGCCGACCTCCCTTGCCGAATCAACACCTACGGCGATAGCTTTACTCAGTGCCACCAAGTAAGCGACGGCGAGACCTGGCAAGAAGTCCTCGCAGCCCACCTCCAGGAGCCGATCCGCAACTTCGGCATCGGCGGATGGTCCGTTTACCAAGCCTACCTGCGCATGCTCAAAGAAGAAAAGCAGACGCCCGCCGACGTCATCATCTTCAACATCTACGATGACGACCATTTTCGCAACTTAGACTCCTGGCGAAATATCCGCGTCAACAAACACGAACGTTTCACCGAACCGCCTCTTCCTCACCTAGTCGTCAACCCTACCAAAGGGACTTTCAAGGAAATGCCCAATCCTTGCCCAACAGAAGAAAGCCTGTATCGACTCTGCGACTACGACTGGGTCCACAACCGTTTCAAGGATGACTTCGCTCTCGGCATCGAAGTCGCTCACCTCAACGCAGAATCTGCGAACCCAAGAAAAGACTACAGCGACCTACTCGACCTCGCCACCACTCACGGCATCCGAACGCGAGCCGACGACTACCCGACTCTCGAAAAAGCCGCCGATGCGCTGCATCAAGAAGCCGCCCTCTTTTCTACTTCGAAACTCATCGAAAAGATCGATGCGTATGGCAAATTGCACGGCAAGAAAATCATCTACGTCCTATCCTATCCCGCCGATCGAATCGCCGAGGCAATTGATAGCGGAAGCCGATGGGATCAGCCCTTCGTCGATTTCATAAAGAAGCGAAAGAACCCGGTCATCGATCTTTTCGACTCGCACGTCAGCGATCACGCCGAGAACTACAAAATCGAACTACGACCATACTTAAAGAAATTCTTCATGGGTCACTACAATCCCCGAGGAAATTTCTTCTGCGCCCAAGCCCTCAAGGACACCCTCGTAGAAGCCCTCGACCCAAAACCATTCGCCTACCGGGACAATCCGAACATCATGGAATAGGTGCTCAGAGCTTTAGCTTTAGCCTGAGCCCTTATTGTAGGTCGTCTCGCTGACAGCATCCCGCCGAAGCTTTACGCGAAGGAGGAGGCGACTCCTTTTTCGCAAACTAGGCGGGTCAGCGACCCGCCCTACAATTCATAAAAAACAGAAATGAGATGAAGGCTAAAGCACTGAGCTACCAATCAGTCTCCCACGCCTTCAATAAGGAGCGATCGTCAGGTCATCGATCAGATAACGACTTCTCGCCTGTCTCACATCCGCCCCGGGCAAATCCTCTTGATCAATACCCGGATTGCCTGCGTAGCCATCGACCAACACCGAGCGGACATCCATACGCCAAGGACCTGTTCGAAGCACTAATCGCTGAAGCTCACCAACCTGCTCGGCGAACGGAATTGCTTCCTGCACGACTTTTCCATCCACGGAACAAGAATACTCACCCGCTTTGGAATCGATATCGAGCTCAACGGAATACCACTTCTGTGTCTCAATCCTCGTGGGAAAAACTTCAACCATCTTATGATCGAACATCAGCCACTCCGAATCAAAACGGAGACGCAATGGACGTTCGCTTCTCGCACCTTGAAGCTCAACCGCAAGCGCCCCATGCCCTACTTCCGCAATGTAAACGCGAAATCCCACTCGTACACGACTGCTTTCCGGAAACGGACGTTCCACTTTCGAATAATCCCACGGTTCGTCATCCAACAATTCAAGACTGCGGTTGCCCGGTTCCCGGGGATCTTCTACCAACGATGCCGTAGCCCATTTGGGAAGATACAAATTCCAATCCTCCAGATCGGTAATTGTATTCACTTTTTCAAACGTTTCATTCACTGGCTCATCCACTGTGCTCCTAATCGGCACCTTCACTCGAGTAACCCAAATGTCTTCCTTGTTTACGCTATAAGTCAGCCAGAGATCGCCATCCGATGGATTTCCATTTCCGGGAATGATACCTCGGATGTATTGAGGTCCTTGATTTCGATGAATAGCTTGATAACGCATTGGCGGCACTTCGGCATGAACCGCCAGAAGGTCATCATATTTTTCTCCATCCGTTCCGGTTATCATCGAAAGGGGATACCGACTACGTCCCGATGCGCTGTGATTATAAACGAGCGCATACGTATCGTCGCTCAAATGCTGCCCCCAAACCTTGGAATTAACTTCAGGGATATTGTGCCGTCCAAATTCCCAATTCCGACCGCGATCGGTTGTTAGCCCCGCAAAGCCGCCTTTCCATAGTCCAACCATCTTTCCGTCAGCCCGCTCATAAAAGCTAAGAGCCTTGGGTTGTATACCTTCCGGTATTTCAGGGAAAAATCCGTCGGACGCGCGATCCTCTTCCCACCATTGAAAGGTCATAAGCCTGTCTTTCAACAAGGCGTCGCATGCCGCGACGAAACCCTTATCCGTGCTCGATTCATAGAACGGGAACGGCAGATCCGATTCCGTCCACCCGGCTTGCTCATTGATGCGAATAGAATGAATCGCTCCAAGTGATCCATCTTCTAAGACTTCACGCACAACGCGCCCTAGACCTTGCCCACGATTTGGACCCCATCTCGGGTTAGGCACATACCCATAAAAGCCCAACATTAGTAGACGCCCATCTGGGGCAACATACCACCCCATACGCTGATGCATAATCGGCGGTGATCCAGCAGGAATCACATCAAGCGTTTCCCCGGCAAAGTAACGAGCTGGCGGCTGAATCTCCGGCAAAGGAAACGGAGAAAACGCAACCTCAGGCGCCGTCCAGTTGAAGCCATCGGAAGACGACATAAAAGCAGTCCTCCCCGGAATGCCATGTTCCTCCTTCATATTGCTCACGTATTCGACCCAATACCGTCCCTGCCAATATGCCAGCATTGGCGCGTGATTATACGTCCACCCGACGTACTCGCTACTCACTTCAGGCGGATATGATCGATTCGCACGCATGGCCTGTATTCGGTGAACGCCTACCACATGCCGTAGTCCGCCATGGAACGTATTCCGATCCGTATCCTCCGTGCCGACATATTCGGCAATAGTCGAACCTGAAAGTTTCAACTTAGGCGGAACCGCATCGATGGATCCAATCATACCAAATAAAGTGGCGACAGCCACTACTCGAGCCACTACCTGGCCGTTGAGTTTTCGAGGGATATTTCTTTTCAATTTCATCATTCTAGTTCCATTTTCAATTTACTATTATTCTAAAAACTAACGTTTCTCCAACATACCAGAAGCCGAGAGAAGCGTTTCATGAACACTCAGATCGTGAGCATACGTCCAACCTAGTGCCGATTCTCCACGAATCGCTTTTGCCAGATCCTCAAATTCTCCGCGATAACGCCCACCCTTCGGCGGCATGTGAAGTTTCTGCTCGCCCTGCTTGTACGTCCCCTGTGGCTCATCGAGATAAAGTGTGAGGTTACCCGATTCGAGCTGCTGGATCTCGATGGTTCCTTTATCACCTGAAATCTGAAAACGTCGTCGTGGAAATCCAAATGGGTCCATGTGGTTTATCCGGACCGTCGCAATCGCTTTTTCGAATTCGAAAACTGCAAATTGATTATCCGCCACGTCATCAGACTGCGTTCTGCGCGTATAAGCAGTTTCCGAATACGGTTTTCCCAGCATGTGAACAATCGGATCAATCACATGCCCAGCCAACTCGAACATACCTCCGCCAGGGAAGAGACCGATATCTCGACGCGTTTGCTCCGACCCGAGCTTCCCCATCATGCAATCCACTTCCATAATTTCGCCTAGCCAACCCTTTTCAACGGCTGCAAACATGAATTGAAACGCGGGATTATAACGTATAAAATAACCCAACTGAACAATCCGTTCGCCCGCTTCCGCTTGCTCAAGTAATTTTCGAAATGCCTCCAAAGAATCGCCTGGCGACTTATCGAGATGAATATGCATTCCTGCCGCTATCGCCCGACTCCCAGTAGCCACAAGCTTCGACACTTCCGTTTCGATCGCGACCGCTTTTAATCCCTTCGTATTCAGCAACTGTTCCTCACTCATCCAAGTGACGTCCCGATAAGCCTCACTTTGCGCGACCTCTTTTCTGCGGGCTTCATCAGGCTCCACGACTCCCACTAGTTCGAAAGTATCGGCCTGTTCACGGATCGCTTGGATTTTCCCCGAAGCATGCGCATGCTTCGTTCCAATCTGGCCAATCCGAATCTTCGGTTTCTTGGATGCCGCATTGACGATGAACGGAGCAGCCAAAGCACCTCCAGCAGATGATAATAGAAATTTACGACGATTCATATCCAAAGATTTTCTCCATAACTCCACCCCTTGCGCACAGGCTCCTTCACCCATTCGCTTAATTCCGGAGCATTTTGTACAACCATATTTTCAACATCCCACTTCAGATTACGCCCCGATCGGATCGCCATCGCCCCCAAAAGAACCACCTCGGTCAGTTGCGATGCGTAATCGAAATTCGAACCCGTCTTCGGACCTTCGTTTTTAATCCAACTAAAGAGTTCCTGAAAAGGCCCTCCTCCAACTCGAGCCAACGGTCGCTTCCTCAAAACATCTCTATAATTGGCCATTCGAGCCCTCGGCCACAATTGCGGGCTCTCTGGAAAAATGCCTTCGTTGTAAAGGATCTCCTTTGAACCAATCATGTACATTCCATCCGCCGGAAGGTCCTTCATTCCATCCAACTTCGGTGGACGAGCACGGCCTTCGTACCAATGCAAGATAACCGGAGGTTTTTCTCCGCAAGTTGGAAAATGAAACGTAACATGCGCTGCAAACGGCGTGTAGTGCCGATTGGCAGGTTCTTCTAACTTCACCTCCACCGCTGTAGGAATGCCCAAGTCCAATGCCCAGAATGGCGCGTCCAAAGAGTGACACCCGATATCGCCCAGGCAACCAACCCCATAGTCCCACCAACCGCGCCAACGTTTAGGAATAAATTCATTACTAAAACTCCGCGTCTTCGTAGGCCCTTGCCACAGATCCCAATCGATATTCTTCGGGACGCGTTCCTTTTTAGGCGGAATGGAATCAGGTTTTACAAACCACGGTAATCGAGGTCGATCCGTCCAACAGTGAACCTCTCGAACCTCCCCCAAGACGCCCGCTTCGTACCATTCTTTTATCAGTCGAATCCCTTCGCTAGTATGTCCTTGGTTTCCCATTACGGTTTTTACGCCGTAACGATGCATTGCTTTCCGTAGCGTACGAACCTGCCAAATATTATGAGCCAAGGGTTTCTGGAGAAATACCGGAATCCCATATTCCATCGCCGCCATCGCAATCGGGAAATGCGTATGGTCCGGCGTGGATACCAATACGACATCGATCTCTTTGTGCATTTTGTCCAGCATCCGCCGGAAATCCGTGAACTGGGCAATTTTAGAACTACTGGCGAAAGTCTCAGCAGGACTCGGTTCATCATCGTCGAAGATACCCGGCTGGTTCCGCAAATCCACATCGCAAATTGCGACCAAGTTTTCTTTCTTCGCAGCCATGATGGCTTTATAGCCCTGGTGACCGATCCCAACACACGCTACATTCAACTTGCCGGTCGATCCCGCCGCTCGCGCAATGTAGGGGAATGCCATCGCCCCTGCGGCCCCAACGGCGAAGTTATGAAAAAATTTCCTACGTGCGATTGTGGTTTTCATCATTCAACGACCTCGATTTCAGCATAACGAACCGAATGAAATTCAGTCCCATAGTTCATTTCCAATAAATCTATCGTATTGCTAGGCGCACTACCTCCTCGTTGCGTATTTGTGAAATAGTGCGAACCGAGAGGGTTTTCCATGGGGATCTTCGCAACATCGTCAACAGAGCCATCTTTGCTCAAACGGGCGAGCCACATAGCATCTCCGCCCCTATCCGTTCCTGAATAGATCGCAACGACACGGCCATTCTCCAAACGATGTAGGCGACCCCACTTAAGACTTCCCGCTTCACCAGGAGCCAAGTCCTTCAATTCGGTTTCCGAGTTTCCTTTCGCAATCGTCTGCAATTGAATCAATCGCCCATCTTTCACTTGAGCGTATCCAATTTCATCCGTCATTGGCTCGCCTGGGAAAAATTCGTCTCGAAGAAACTCATATTGAAACCGGTGCTTCACGTAGAGCAAATGAGCGGTTCCGTCGTCATTGACCAGCAAGTCCAAATTCCGAGCGTTACCAGGCCGGTCTTCGATATCATCGATCAGCAATGATGTTTCGAATCCACCCGTACGAGCATCAGGAGTCCAGGAATAATAAATATGACGATACGCAAAGTCCCAATGACGTTGAAACTTTTTGTATTTCGCATCCTGCCATGCCTGAACCGGTTCTCTAATGTCGCTAACAGCGGCAATATGAGCCGCTCCACCACGTACATAAAGATTCGGATACAAACCGCGAATCGGAAAAGTAAACGCATCCATCGCATGCCATTCCCCTTCGGCATCCAAATAACTTGGATGGTACAGTTCCGAGTCCGGATCAACTACCAGGACAAAAGCCTCGCTCGTTCTAGAATCCACCGCAAGCCCGCGATAGGTATGCTCGCGCAAGGTCGGGCTACCCGAGAATAGAGGCTCAATTGGAAAGGTCTCCGGCGACTCCATAGCCAAAGGAAAGGCCAGCAAATGAGGATGCGAATTCCACAGGATAGCCTGGTTTTCGTGACGGAAGCGCAAGAAACTAGTTTTCGGATTCACGAATACCGCAAGCGTATAAGAATTGATCAACGCCAACTGACAAGGCTCTCTCTGGTCCGGTCCATCAGCCTCTAAAACAACCTTCCACCCGTCATCCCTGCGTTTGTAGATCTGCCAAATCGTATTGGCATAGGCCGGTACGCCTTCGACCGGCCGCGAAAGCGAAAACCAAACATCGTCACCCTTACGAACAATCATCGGAGAACCATTATTCCACCCAGGAGAAGCCCCATTCTTGAAAAATGGAATATCGGAAACGACCGTCTCTTCGCGATTCACTCGAACCTCCACTGCCATGGCACTCCCGAATAAAACGATGACTGAACATAAAACCAAAATTCGCACTGTCCAGTTCACCTCCATGCCCGTTTCAATTCGGTTTCCTGGCGCGACGAGTGACGCAATGATTCCCGCCCCACCGTATTTGCCGATTGTCCGCTCCAAGACCACTGAACATCAAACGAGCCCAACCCACCAGAAGGCAGTGCATAACGAACCTCGATCGGATAAACCTCACCCTCCTTCATTTCGAAAACGTTGCTTCGAACGCCGGGGGAATCATCGAGAGACAAGACGCTTTGCCCATTAATCGCGACCGACATCTGCTGATCGCTCTTCCCCGAGAAGCGTACCTTCCCATCGGCTGGACCAATAATATAGCCATGCCAGATGCCCGACCAATCGTTCCCACGTTTCTCGATTGCGTTATCGTAATCCAAAAAAAGATCCTGGAGAGAATGTTCTCCCTGTGGGTTCAAGAACTTCGAATTTCCAAAGAATGTTCCAACCAAGCCCATCAAAGTCGGATCGCCGTATCCAATCGGCGGATTCTCTCCCTCCGACAGGTCATCGAAACCGAGACTATCAACCGGCAATTCAATCTTCAATCGATCGCCTAAAGACCGAGCCAAGTGAGGGAGGTCGTAATGCAACAAAGCACCCTGAACGGTGTTCGCCAATTGCTGATAAGAACGTTTCGTTTCCACAATGCTTTCCCATGATTTCAGCGATCCGCGAATTCGAACTTGTTTGAGTCGCTCTGGCTCTAAAAATGCCGCATGCAAAGCGGCCACGCCAACGTGTCCTTCTGCGTATAGCTCGATTGTTCCTCTACTCTGCCCAGCCGATCGCTCCACGAATCGCAAAGTCCGCAAAATATCTTCAACGCGCATTCCTAGGTAACATTCAGCTAGTAGATAAGCCGCCGTAAAGTCCTCCTGATCCGTTCCGAAAAAAGAACCTTGTCCCGATTCCGAACCTTGGCTCGCTTCACCAAAGCCTCGAAGGTCGACCGCAAAGACACGTCTTCCCGATTGCAGAAAGGCATCCGCCACGCCACCCTCGACCAACGCCGCTGCTGCGCCTCCCGAGCTCACGAGCACCAAAGGTGCCTCCGAGCTTGGCCTTTCTGGACGCGCGTCAATTAGTGGAAGAAAAACCCCTTCTTCCGTCTCTAATAATAGCTTACGAGCAACATAGCCCGAACGCTGAGACTCCCCTTTTTCATGAACCGTAACTTCGGGGATCGAGTCCAGAATTCGAACTTGAGTCAATTCTCGCACGATATCCCTACGTTCCTTCGCCGATGCCGAACGCCAGACCTTCTCCCGACCCGGCTGAGCGAGTGCGAGCTTTTCCCTAAACACGTCGAAGATCGAGCGAGCACCATCAAGATCCATCACCTGTCCCGACGAAGTTGACCAAAGTTCCTCTTCAGCAAACAATTCAATATTCGGTTCCCAAATATCGGATACGTCGCCCATTAACCACTGATTAAACCAACGAACCGCTCCTTCGCGCTGCGTCCGATCGTAATTGTGATCCGCATTGTTTTCCAAGATGTCCGCACGCTCTGAATACCCGAGATCGGTGTAGTGGCGTTTAATGTAGCGAAAACCTTCCCATACTGCATCGATTTGAAAGAAATCATGGGTAGCTCCAAGAATCTTAACTGGTGCTGGAGCTCGCATCAAAAAAAACGAAGGATGCTCCAAACCCATCGCCAGCATGCCGTAATTCATCTGCTCCATATCTCCCATGGAATCGTAGACCTGCCGATTCGCGAGATGCGGCCAACAACTCGGCGCCGCCACTTTTAGGCGATCGTCCAAAGCGAAAATATAGGATGACTGCGTTCCACCACCGCTGTTACCGGATATCCCCAATCGATCGGCATCCACTTCAGGACGACTGGAAAGATAATCCAAGGCGCGAATACCATCCCACGCGAAATACTGGATCAGGCCCTCGCCAAGAAGCATCGCTATGATTCCCTCCTGCATGTGCATGTGAGTCCCGTAAAAGGGCATGCTTCCGTCTTCTTTCCTGTATTGCATGCGCTCGCCTTGATCAAGTGGATCGAAGACCATACCGACAAAACCATTTAGAGCCAACAAGGCTCCCATCGATTGGTACTCATCGTGAGCCTTTGCCGGTTTTGCGTGCCCGGATGGAATCAAAACGCCAGGGCGTTTTCCCTTGAATCTATCTTCATCCGGAAGATAGAGCGATGCTGTCACGAAAAAACCAGGACGACTCTCGAAAAGGATCTTCTCGACCCGAAACTCCGTTCGTTTAACAACTCCCGTCACTTTTGCATTCAATGGAGTTCGATCTGGCAATCCGCCAATCGACTCGATAAGCGAATTTCGCAATTTCCAATGATGCTCATCCCAGCCACCCTCCGTTTGACGGCGAATAAATTCACTTTGCCAATCGGCATATGACGCCACCATTTTCTGTTTCAGCCAGGTTTCCATCATCTTCTCTGGCGGAACCCCATTCGGCAAATCCCCCGAGATGACACGCAAATCATCAGCCCCTACAGTCGGAAGCAGTATACATGCAAGAAGCGCTGCACCGAACCTTAGGGTTACTTTCCCAAGTTTCCTCATATTCAAAACGGCAATCCCTAAGCAATTCACAGGTAATCCTTCTTCAACGATCGCCTACCGAACCATCCCCCCACTCATGAGCGCTCCAATCTTTCTCTAGATAAGGATATTTCGCGGCGATCTTTTCATCAAGATCGAGCCCCAATCCCGGTCGGTCTCTAAGCATTCCGTATCCATTTTCAAATACGATATTTCCTCCACGAAACAGATCTTCGAAAAACGGAGTTTGTCCCGATCCAATCTCTAGTAATGTCGCATTCGCCGAGCTCATGCAGATATGCGCGCTCGCGACGGTGCAAACTTCGCTTTGCGGATTGTGCGGCGAAAGTTCGATTCGAAATGCCTCGGCAATCGCCGCGATCTTTTTCATCTCCGTGATGCCTCCGCAATGAACCACATCGGGAGTCACGTAGTTCACAAGATGACGCGCGCAGATCTCGGAAAATTCGTACTTAGTTAAATGCCTTTCTCCCGTGGCGAGCGGAACCGACGTTTGCTGCCTCAACAACGCTAACTCGCCCAAATCCTCAAGCTGTGTCGCCTCTTCGATCCAAAACGGATTATACTCCTCGGCTCGCTTGCAAAAATCGATCGCCATTGGAGTGGTCGCCTTTCCATGAGCATCGATCAAAATATCGAAATCCGGACCAACCGCTTCACGTACCGATCGTAAACGCTCTATCGCGTCACGAACCATTCGCGACGGTTCAACCCGATTGTCGACTGCCAACAGAAAACCCGCCTTGCAAGCCGACCATCCTTCTTCCTTTCGCTTCAAAAACATCTCCGCATAGGACAATTCCATCGAATCGCGTTTCCCAGGCGGCAAGTGATACGGCATAACCCGATTCCCGCTTTTTTCGTGCGGATACACACGAACCTTATCACGGGCCTTCCCGCCGAGAAGTTGCCAAATCGGCTGCCCTAGCGCTTTTCCAAGAATATCCCACAATGCGATGTCGATCGCGCTCAAGGCCGACATTAAAATAGGTCCGCCTCGATACCTCGGCCCCCGAAACATTGCCTGCCATAATCGCTCGATTTCCGTCGGATCCTTCCCGATCAAATACCGCTTATGCTCTTGGATTGCTGCCTCAACCGTCAAAGCTTTCCCGGTCATCGTCCCTTCACCCAAACCCGTTATCCCCTGGTTCGTGTAGATCTTAACATAGACGAAATTCTCGTCGTTTCCCGAATTCACAAGAAAGGTTCGCAAGTCCGTTATTTTCAAATTCAGGAGACCTGCCTTTTCGTAGCTTTCAGCAAGAGATGCAGCCTGACCAATAGCCCCATTGACTCCCAGGCCAATACCTCCAGCCACTCCCATTCCAAGAAACTTGCGACGATTCATATAGTGCCTCCTTATACTGTTAGTCCTTCAATATTAACTCCAAAAAGATAGGAGAATCTGCCTGCAAAACCGCCCATCTAGGCCATTAAACCAAAACGCTCCGCTTTCCATTAGCATAGCTACTTCGCGCTTCAAAAGGGGTATTTAAAAAGTTTGTGTTGAAGATTGGGGAAAATTCCCTTTCAAACGTAAGCACAAGGATAGCGACATATGACATATGTCAACGGCTATTTGGCGAAATCAATATGGCAAGATCGCTCAAAAGAATATCAGGACTTCGTCTTTGCGACGAGGTCGTCAATCAGATCGAAGGACAGATCCTAAACGGTGACTGCCAGCCTGGCGACAAGCTCCCTTCGGAAAGCGAATTGGCAGAACAAGCCGGCATTAGCCGTCGAGCCATACGCGATGCCCTAAAGATCCTAGAAACAAAAGGATTGATCGAAGTCCGAAAGGGATCTGGAGCCTACGTCGCAAGAAACGACTACGAGTTCTACTTGGCCTCCATAATGGACAACGTCCGATCCTATCTGTCGGACGCCCGTGCATCGCTCGTGAACATTCTCCAATTTCGAATTCTGATCGAAGGTTCCGCCGTAGCCTACCTAGCGAACAAACAAGATTCTGCCCGACTTGACACCTTGAACGAGAATCTCGCAACGCAACGGAAAGCCCTGACCAGCAAAGACGCGAAACTCTACAACAAGGTCCATTTGGAATTCCACGCGGCGCTGGTCGAAGGTTTGGGAAATCCAATTATCAACATGCTTTACGAGCAGGTATCGCTTCTCATTCGAGATCGAATGATGCTCATTAGCCAGGATCTATCAGTCATGGAAAACTCAATCAGCGAGCACAAGGAAATCGTCGATCGCATAATCGAAGGCGACTCTGCTGCAGCTCGCGAAGCGCTTGACGACCACTTCCGCCACGCCCTTTCCAACCTCTCTCCTTAATCTAGGTAGAGCTAAACCGGCTCCTCGATCACCGGATTGGTCAAACTGCCAATTCTCTCGATCTCGATCGTCACCTCATCGCCTGCTTTCAACAATCGAGGCGGTTTCGCCGCGTTCCCTACGCCATGAGGCGTACCCGTCAAAATCACCGTCCCTGGCAACAGTGTCGTGCAGCCACTCAAGAATTCGATCAACCCGTCACTCCATTCCCAAATACCAATCCATCAGTTCCGGCTTTGACTCCCAACCGATCCCCGGCGCATTCGATAGACTCGCACGTCCTTCACGAACACGAACATCATCGCCAAAACCGCCAAACGGCTCAAACACCCCCGGATACGCTTCGGTTCCTCCGAGCTGCAATCCTTGAGCCACATGCAAATTAAACAAATTTCCACCATGCGGAAAACATCGGCGACGCGACCAACCGTTCGACTCGATATACGCTAACATCCTAATGTATTCCGGAATTCCATACGAAAGTCCCGGATCCATTTGCAGAACATCTCGATCCGGCCGCATCCCTCCGTAGCGGATCAAATTCCGTACATCCTGAATCGAAAACAAGTTTTCCCCTGTCGCCAGCGCTCCCTTATATGTATCCCCTAGAGAATTCTGAAGACGATAATCCAACGGATCTCCCGCTTCCTCATACCATCTGAGTCCATACCCCTCTATCGCGTCTCCTACTGCTATCGCAGTGTCGCAATTGTACCGACCATTGGCATCAACCGCCACCGACGCCCCGCTCCCAACGCTATCAATAGCCGTTTCAATCCTCTCACGGTCTTCCTCAATGGAACCCGCTCCAATTTTAATCTTAACGGCATCGTATCCCAACGACAAATACCCTTCGAGCTCTTCCTTCAATCGACCCAAACCTCCATCAGCGTAATAATAACCGCCCGCCGCATATACCGAAACCGAACTATCCACCGAGCTCCCGTTGAATCGTTCCGAAAGAATCTGAAAGACCGGTTTCCCTTCTAGCTTACCGATCAAATCCCAAACCGCCATATCAATCGCCCCAATCGCGACCGGACGTTCTCCATGCCCACCTGGTTTCTCGTCTTTACGCATGATTGCCTCCACTCGAACCGGGTCCAAGCGCCCCTCTTCATCGCAGTATTCGCTCGGATCCGAATTTAGCAATCGCGGAGCAAACCGCTCCTTGATAAGTTCAGTATGCGCATAACGTCCGATCGAACCAAAGCCATAACCAACACATTCCCCTCGCCCATCGCCTGCTTCAGCGAAAACGGCAACAATCGAACCCGTCAACCCCGCAAAACTTACCGCAGCGTTACTCATGCTCGCGCGCAATTTAACCGTCTCAACTAGAATTCGCGATATCCTTACCATAGCGATTAAACGATCACGACTACTCAGTAGGAAATCTCACTTCGCTTGATCACGTGGGTATTCATAACTTCGTTATCGATATTAATGATTTTAAACTCGATTTCTGGATCCGCCTTGAGGGTATCGATGTTCAACAATGCGAAAGAGCATTTCTCATTATAGCCAAACAAGGCTCCCGGCATCAGTTCGTGAGTATGAACATTGGTCAAACGAGCGCTCATTATTTCATACAATGGATAATCTCCCGCACGCTCGTTCTTCCAGAAATCCGTTCGATGACGATCGGCCGACAACAATAGAACGCCTTCGATTTTATTGTCGCCGAGAAATTGAAAGATCTCTTCGCGCTCGCCAATAAATCCGTTCCATGTATCCATACTTCCAGGTTTCGAATCCGACGCCCAGGCCACAGGGGAACCGATTATCTTGAACGTCGCCTTAGATGCTTTAAGCGAATCGAAAAGCCACTTCTTCTGAACGGGACCCAGCATCGTTTTCTCCTCCTTAAGGGGATTGGTGCGATAGGTTCTGCCATCGAGCATGAAAACCTCCACATCGCCGATCGAAAACGAATACCAGCAACCAGGCCACTCGGTAACACCTTCGCCCGGGTTGACCCAATTTCGATTGAACAGATTCACCATCGGCTGTTTCCAGTCCGGTTTATCCCTAAAAGGGCCCATCCAGATATCGTCAATCACCGCATCATGGTCATCCCAAATCGAATACATCGGGGTAGAGGCCACCAACTTCCGGAAATCCGGATTGGACTGGCGACGATAGTATGTATAATCGTGAAAAGCTCCCGGCATTTCAGGAAGATCTAGATATACGTTATCTCCAAGCATGAGCATCGCATCGAGATCATGGGATGCCACAGTCGACCACATGCGCTCGTAAATCGGCGTGTAACCGGCACAGCCACCCAAACCCATACGAAATGCGGAAGCCTGTCCCTCACGAGGATAAGTCCTTACCCGAAGTGGGGTTTCCGACTCGACAAGCTCACCGTCAATCAATGTCTCGTATCGATACTCCAAATCAGGCTTTAGACCAGAAACCGCGACCACTGCCGTATAGTCACTCGCGGCGCTAGATTGACTGGACTGCTCGGCTATCAGTTGATCAGCACCGTCGTAACAACGAATAGTAACCTGATTCTCGCCCGAGGTCCTGGCCCAGAACCGAGCGCTCGTCGAAGAGACGCTCCCAAGCATGGGGCCATGCAACAATCGTTGCCCAATTTCCGCCGCATATTCCCGAAAAACACTCGAACCCGTCAAAGCTTCCAGTAAATCCCTTGGCCCTGCCAAGAAACGTCCGAAATCCATGCCGCGCTCAATTGCTCCTCGCATCGAATCCATAGCCTTTTCGATGTCTTTTTTCTGCGAATACGCTACTGCCAAAATGAAATAGTACTCCGGATCCTCCGAATCCTCTCCCAAGCGATACTCAGCGAGAGCGATTGCTTCATCAACATCTCCATCGATTATTTTCAACATTTGACGCTGACCGCGGCGCTTGTAGAGACGCTCCGCGCTCACTTCAGTGAACTGCCGGCGGGAAAACTCGTTTTCGCTGCCATAATACGCGAAACCCGTATCTCCCTCCCAAGCGTCGTCGGGAGCGAATTGGCCATACTTTTCCGCAATCTCATCGAGCTGCGCTTCCGTGAGTTTTTCTTCCTTCTGCTGGCATCCAAAGAAAGGTAGTAGCCCTAATAAAATAGCAATCGAGATTAGCGTCTTAGTCATAGCAAATTAGATACGTTAAATTTTCAGGATTATTCCCCCAATTCCGAGCTGCCTTCTTCAGACCGACGAATTCTATCAGGAGCAATACGAGCATGCATTTCTTCAAACGAATCGTCCAAAGGATCTTCAACATAGGTGCTCTGACAGATGTACTTCAACCCTTGCTTACCAGAACTCCAGCTATGCGCCCCATCACTAGGAAGGAAGACAACGTCTCCAACCTTCACATCGCTCGACTCGCCGTCTATCGTAATAGATCCATCCCCTTCAAGAATAAGAAACGTCTGTTCTTTATCCGGATGAGCAATCACGGGTCCCTCCAAATCAGCCGGCAACTCACTCATAAGAATTTCCATACGCTCCGACTCACTTCGATCCACAAGGAGAGTTGAACGACTTGAAACGAAATCGAATTGCTTTCCTGTGCCAATATCATCGAAGAACTTTGCGGGTCGCTTGCCTTCTGTTATTTTCGAGCTTTCTCCGAAACTCTGCGTTTCCGCTTGAGCCTTGCGCACAGAACGCACCTTTTCAATGTGTTGTTCGAATGTTATATTCTCGTTGCTGTTGTAAATATTGAACAACAGATAGCACAATGGCTCATCGCTTGTCGTAATAGTCTGATGCTCCAAACCTGCCGGCACAAAGCACAAACACCCTTCCTTCACATCGTGCTGTTCATCGCCCAATTTGACAATCCCGACACCCGAAGTGATATAGAAGGCTTGATCCTTCTCGTCGTGATAGTGCGGTGGACCATCCAAATGCGGACGCCATTCATTGTGCCCAATTTCCGTATACTCCGTATCACCCCGATCGTATAAAACAGTGATTTTATTCAGCCCAGCAACATCGAGAATATTTCCTTCCTTATAATTTTTTATAATCATTTTGTTTTCAACTTTTTGTATTAATTTTTAATGTACACAGCCCTTGGCTTAGTAAAAAAATCCTTAGCGAAATCACCACATTCAGGTACGCCCCGACCTGAATTGCGCCAAGCAGCTACTGGCAGATCCGAAGTTCGATACGCCGTGTGTAGGTTCACATGCGCCATGCCCGCCTCGACCTTTCGACAAAATGCTTC
The DNA here is from genome assembly GCA_051275055.1 of Candidatus Pelagisphaera sp. Taxonomy (GTDB): domain Bacteria; phylum Verrucomicrobiota; class Verrucomicrobiia; order Opitutales; family Opitutaceae; genus Pelagisphaera. The sequence goes on along the minus strand of JBNMOQ010000003.1, from coordinate 49,664 downwards.
ACCCTTGCCGCGATCCGACGTAAAAATCGACGCCGACAATCCATACGTCCCACAATTCGCCATGCGCAATCCTTCATCGAAATCCGATGCGATTGCTATTGGCAAAATGGGCAAGAAAAGTTCGTCCATAAACGCCGACGATGATTCGCTCACTCCAGTCAAAACCGTGGGCTCGAAAAAATAGCCGTTGCCTTTCGCTTGCTTACCACCGCAAACGACCTTCGCTCCATCAGATATCGCTTGCTTAAGAACCTGCTTCGCCGAGCGAACGCTCTCTTTAGAAATCAACGCTCCAATCTTTGACGCATTACGGAAACCCGGTCCCACCGAGAGAGCAGACGCACGCTCTATGAGGAGTTCGCAAAATCGCTTTGCGATCGGTGCCTCCACGATCACTCGGCCAGTTCCCGTACACCATTGTCCCGCGCAACTGAATCCAGCCACCAAAGCCGCCTCTACTGCGGCATCCAAATTCGCGTCCGCGAGAACCAAGAGCGAATTCTTGCCTCCCATTTCAACCTGCAATCGCACGTCCCGACCGGCAACGGACCGCGACAGAGCCAGCCCGTTCTCAGTCGACCCTGTAAACGAAACACCACGCAAGGCCTCATGTTCGATTAGTGCTGGACCCAACGTTCGACCCTTTCCTAGAACCAGATTAGCAACTCCCGAAGGTAAGCCTTCAGCTGCCAATAGGGAGAACCACTCGCAAGCAATTCCCGAAGTCAGCTCGGAAGGCTTCACGACCACCGTATTCCCAAATGCCAAAGCTGGAATAAGTTTCCTTAAAATCGTCGCTAGAGGAAAGTTCCATGGCGTTATCAGGGCATAAACACCCACAGATTCTCGACGTAAGGCTGTAGTTAACCCTTTACCCAAACGTCTATTCCGAATTTTCAAAACTCGACGAGCATCCGCTAAGTGATGGCGAGCATCGCCTAAAGCAGCGACAATTTCCGCTTGGGAATCGTTCAACGTTTTTCCGTTCTCCTTAGTAATCAGTTTGGCAATACGATCGCGATCTCTCTCCAACGTATCCAAGGAACGATTTAGCACGTCCATTCTATCAAAGAGCGGCGTTTCAGCCCAACCAAAATATGCCTTTTCCGCAGCATCCATAGCTCTACGAGCCTGACCAACGGAAGCGCCACAATACCGAGTTGCAACCTGGTTGATCCTTCCTGGGTTTTCACGAACGACTACGCGACCCGATTTCGGGAGCCACTTGCCATCGATATAACTGGTGCGTATCCGCTGAGACATCTATCTATCCACGAATGCTCCGTCACTTGAACGCAGTGTATGCCAATTCTTTTCTTGGTAAGGGAATTTTGCTGCAACTGTTTCATCCAGATCAATCCCCAATCCAGGACGCGTTGGCGGCAATGCGTACCCTCCTTCGCGCTTGAAGTGACCACCATAGAATAAGTCGTTCCAAAACGGATCTTGTCCGCTTCCCATTTCCATAATCGTACAATTAGGAGTGCTCATGCAAACATGCATCGATGCCAAAGTGCTCACTTCGCTCTGTGGATTGTGAGGTGACACGTCTACGCGAAAACACTCCGCCATAATAGCAATCTTGCGCATCTCGGAAATCCCTCCGCAGTGCACGACATCAGGCATGAGCACATCGACCAAACGTTCACTGCATAGCGGCACAAAGTCATAACGTGAAGTCAGCCGTTCGCCAGTCGCCAAAGGCACGCTCGTTTGCGCTCGAATCTGCCGAACTTCTTCAATTACCTCAGTTTCTAACTGAGTCACCTCTTCAACCCAAAGCGGGCGAAATTCCTCTACTCGATTGCAAAACTCAACCGCAGCGGAGGGGTTCGGTTTCGCATGAGCCTCAACGATAATATCGAATTTCGGTCCCACTGCATCACGCACTTTCTCCAAATGAGCCAATCCATTCTCTAAAGCGTGACGGTGATTCATAACACCGCTTTGCGATGGATAAAATCCTCCCTTAATGCAGGTCCAGCCTTCTTCCTTCTTCTTCACCCACAAAGCGAGCTCCTCTTCAACATCCTTAAAGCGACGCTTCTTTCTATGGCTAATTCGCTCCAAGTATCCTTCGTGGCAATACAGTCTCACCTTATCGCGAGCCTTTCCGCCAAGCAGTTTCCAAATCGGTTGATTCAGGGCTTTTCCAAGGATATCCCACAAAGCGATTTCAATGGCGCTTAATGCACTCATCAATACCGGTCCGCCACGATAACGAGGCCCGATGAACATTCCCCGCCAATGACGTTCAATCTCGGTCGGATCCTTACCAACTAAATAACGCTTATGCTCCTGTATCGCCGCGGCGATCGTTCCACCTTTATTTGAAAGCGTTCCTTCACCCAAACCGGTTATGCCTTGGTTTGTGTAGAGCTTTACGTAGACATAGTTTTCGTCATTTCCAGCGTCCACCAAAAATGTCTTAAGATCGGTGATCTTCAAATTGAGCGGTTTAGCATCCTCGAATGTTCGCTCTAATGGTCCCGCTTGGCCATGAGTTGGTATTCCCAGACTGGCCGCGCCTGCGGCAGTCAAACTCTGCGTGAAAAATTTTCTCCGGTTCATAATGTATTGGGGTTAGAATTATTGCTTGAAATTATTTGTGAGAACTCCGAATTGAAATATTCATGACTGATTAATAATACTGCCTCCAAAACGCGATAAAACTTGCCGGAAGAGATCAGATTCCCCGAAACCTCCTGGTTTCACGATCATAGTGATTCGACCTTCTCCTTGAACTTCAACCGAAGCTACAGCAACCCCTGGCATGAGTTCTTCTTCAAGGGACAAAAACCGTGCTCCCAAAGCATCCATAACCGCTCGAGCGGTTTCGCCACCTGTAACGAAAATCGTATTCACGAATCCCTGCTTGATCAATCGACTTGCAATCTCACCTAATCGATTTGCCATTAAAGCAGCGGTTCTAAAATCAATCGAATGTGAGCGGCTTGGAGTTTCACTCACAATGCCAGCCATACCCGAGCACTTCAAATTAGTAGCAACTCTCGTTTCCAGTTTAGCAGTCTCTCCAGCGCCCCAAATCGCGACATCGGACACCACAGTCTCGTTCTTCAACTGCAATTGTGATTCTCCAAACTTCAGTTGATTTCGACTAGTTGGATGAGCGCTACCGATAACGAATAAAACTGATCCAGCTGCCTCCGACACCGGTACAAAAGCACTCTCCTCTATCCCTTTTCTTAAGCAACCGATTCGATCCATTGCCCGAGCTAAGCCTCCAGAACCGCAACCCAAAAAGTTCGGCGAAACCGAGCGTGCAGCCATTGCCCAATCTTCAAGGTTCTTTCGGGAAGTCGCGTCGACAATTGCGACGGGAGCGTCTTGCCACGCCGCGGCCAACGCGTCTTTAAACTCCAACGCCGTAGCCGTATCTGGGTCCAATTCAATTTCCTTCGTTTTCGGGCCACCCGAAGCGGCAATCAATCGACTGACTCGATTCTCCAGTACCGGTGAAGTCGGGTCCGACGCAAAGGCCGTTTCCGCAACCAGCATCCCATCGACGTACAAACATCCGTTTTTTACGCTACGACCAGCATCGGGATTAGTCGGTAGAAACAAAACAGGTCGTTCCGGCATCCGTTCCACGATCACCGATAATTCCAATCCAATCGGTCCCCGCATTGTCGAATCGATTTTTTTATACTCCAACCAACGATTCGAGGTCTCATCGAGAATGCTTGAAAGCCGATCAGCAATTAGCCCTGTATCCAAATTCCGCGACTCACTACTCAAACCAAAAATCGAATTATGGCTCGATGGGAAACTCGCATCGAAACCTACTTCCACAGAGTGTCCCGATTGACGCCAAGAGGCGCCAACTTCTAACGCTCCGCTGAAATCATCAGCCAGAAACCAACTGTCGAAACCGCTTTTCATTACTTGGCAAACTGCATGGCGTAGAGACTCGTTCCGCGCATCCTTAATTGAAGGCGAATCGTTTTCCCTGCGAGACTACTTAAATCAGAAACAGTCGCGTTATCGATGTTAACCGTAGAGTATCTCATTTCGTTCGCTCCTTGAGCTGAAACTTCAGATAGGTCGGCATCTGGGTTCAGCCACTCCACTTTGTGCGTGACGTAATTTCCATTAATCCAAATGCAATTGTCCGATTCAAAACCAGGGATAGGCTTTCCTTTTTCGTCAAGTATACCCACCAATGTATAACCTAGAGCACCTGTATCGATGTTCAATTCGAGACGGTTTCCATCGAAAGTAAACGGGCGAGTCATTACCGTAACCTCACGCTCATAAGGACTATCCGCCGACACAAAACCGTCCAAGCGCTGAACAGCCCGATAAATAGCATTGCCAGCTTTGTTGCGGACTGCGGTCGAGTGATATTCTACCTGACCATAGAAGTACTGCCATATTTCGTCCCCCCGACGGATCATTCCTTCCGTCATATAGATTTGGTGGATATCGCGATCTTGATACTTCGCCATTGGGATGTAGGCAGGACGCGTAAAGCGATTCCAAGATACGCCATCGCGACTCACCGCCACGTGCGACTCCATCGTTCCTGAGCCTTTTTTGTAGGACGGGTGATACAGTATGCGGCGGTTCAACGGCTGCTGAGGTTCCTCGTAGTCATAATACATCGCTGGGAAGGAAATATACGCGTCTTCAGCCCATGGATACTTCATCGCTTTCGGATTATAAATTCCACTGCCACCCGGATCAATTTTGTCGTCCGGAGCAAAGACGGTCGGCATTTCTACGCTAAAATCCCCCGGTGTGAGCGGTCCATTATCCATCCACCAAGGAATTGGATAACGCAACGGCCGCTTCTCAGCGATTTTCATCGCTTCAGCCTGCGTCAACGGATCCACTGGCCATGGCGAATACACGTCATTCGTCTCCGAAATAACGAACTCACGACTAGTGCCTCCACCAGCCGTCATGGGGTGCCCAGTACGTTGAAACCCAACATAGAGCTGCCGTTGCTCATCGTAATACAAACTCGACTGCGAACCGGAACGAAATGGAAGAACGGCCGTACGATGGCGTTTCCATTTCCAACCATCTGGAGATGTATAAAGGTAAACGCCGCGCCCTTCCAGGCCGCTAACGTACTTCCAACGATGCTCTGGCGGTCCATTCGGATCGATCATGGGTCTTCCCATAGGAGCAGGCTCGGGGATAACGACGTTCTTGTCGCCCTTCCAATGGTACCCAGTATCTGGAGCGACGAAATTGACGCCATCATGCGATACGCGAATTCCCAAATAGTCGTCCGCGACACCATGATAGATTCGAATCATCCCTTGCTCGTCTTCGATTACCGTCAGGTGCTTTCGAACCTGACCAAGCAATCCCTCCACCACGCGTTCTATGTACTTGGGCTGATGCGTATTAAAAGTGAGCCCCTTACTTGATTCCAATAATGAATCATCCCAGAAGACATGCTTAGAATGACCGAAATCCAGTGTACCATTTTTCGGCGAATCCTCCCCAAACCGAAGCGGAACGCCCTTCGTCAATTCAACTTCCGGAACTTCGGGAGCGAAACTACCAGGCGCTTTAAAATCGTCGCTATAAACCAATCCGTTCGAAAACCGAAGCTCATCTATAGTACCAGCCAACGGTTTGTTCCAAAGACCGTCTCGTCCGAAACTCATGTAGGATTCATCGCTCGACTCCAGTCGCTCGACCTTAAACACGGTCGACTCTACTTTTCGCCCATTGGCAAACAAACTTAACGTGTCGTTGCTCGATTGATACGTGAAAGCAAAGTGATTCCAGGACTTTCCTTTTAACGGTTTTGCCGCACTCTTTAAGGAAACTTTACTATTTGATTTTGCATTCGAAAAAGTAAAAATACCACTTTTCGTATTCGCCGTCAAACGCGTCGATTGGTCATTCTCCCCGCGAGGACCGCTTCCGATTTCGAATACCACGCCCTCGCCCTTTGCTTTCGAATCAGACCGAAACCAAAATTCGACAGTCCAATCGAAATCGCCTAGATTGAGATCCGTATCGGTCGGATTCACGAAACCGACCTGCTTTCTCAAATGCCGCTCTCCTCCCGTCATCAGAGCCGCGAAATTCGCATTGTGCCACGTCAACGGTTCTTGGGTACGCCCTGCAGGAACTGCCAATCGATTCAGAGATGCAGTCTCCTCGCCATGATCAGGAATATCTACCGGAGGATGAGGTTTTGTAGATAATGCGTTCCCCCACTTGCCTTGAGTCAAAGTACCTCCCAGTCCCAGGACCATCGGAGAATCCAAACCGGCGCTAGAATCAATAGTATGACTTGGATACAACCACTCCGGTTCGTCAAACAACCAGAGGGCTACAGTTTCATTTGCAACTGCAACACTCGTCAATCCCAGTGCCAAAGCCACAAATACAATTCGCTTCGTTTTAGTTTTCATCATTTTAAGGTTATTTCGTCTTCTATCTTATTTGAATTGAATCGCGTAGAGATCAGTCCCCCGCATACTAACCACCAATCGAACCAGACGACCCGAAACACTCGACAAGTCGGTCCCGTTCCCCAGCCATTCGACTGTGTGATCAGTCGAGTTCGAATTAATGTAGACACAGTCATCAACACCGTAACCTGGAATGCTTCGACCCGTTTCATCGAGGAATCCAATTTGAGCGTAACCCGTTGCTCCCGTATCGATATTAAGCTCGAGTCGAATTCCCTTGAACCGTATCAGACGCGTTTCAAATTCTCCACCCGTATAAGGAGCTCTCAGCGAAACAAATCCGTCAAGCCTTTGAGAAAGTCGATGCACCACCGCCGGTGGCGTATTCCTACTCCAGGCATCGTGATAGGAAGAGCGGGTGTAACTATATTGGAAAATTCGATCGCCGCGGCGAACCATACCGAAAAGTATATAAGGTCGTTTCACAGAGAAGCCTTCATGGTCCCCGACCGGAATGTAAGCAGGCCGTGGGTACCGATTCCAATTCAGGCCATCGCGACTCGTTGCCAATTGAGTCTCCACCAAACCCGTACCCATACCACGGCTCTCCTCCGCCAATATCTGCCGAGCTACCGGACCATCTCCATAATAATGGAAGAACCACAGAGGGAAAGCCACATAAGCATCCTCGGCCCATGGATACTTCATTGCTCGAATATTGTAGAGATCAGTTGCCTCTGGGTCAAAACCAGGCTCCGCCCCCATCGCAATCGGAAACTCGATACCGAATCCAGGAGGAGCCAAAGGCCCATTATCCAGCCACCAGGGGTCAAGCTTATTGACCTGCACCGGATGCTCCTCCATCATCGCAATCGACTTCTCTCGGGTCATCGGCGAAAATGGCCACGAGCCCGCAAGATCCTTGACTTCGGTTCGCACGAAAAAACGTTCGGTTTTTCCTCCGGGTGTAATGCCATAATCCGAGCGATGGTGTGCCACATAGAGCTGCCGTTGATCATCGTAGAAAATCGTAGAGGCCGAACCGGGCCAAAACGGAAGGGCAGCCACTTCGTGTCGCTTAAAATTCCAACCATCAGGCGAGGTGTACAGGTACCAGCCTCCACGCTCGTGAAGGCCTACTAAAGCCTTCCAGCGCTCATCGTCGGGTCCGTTCGGGTCGATGAAAACCGAACCGCGACGCCCCGGGCTCGAAATCACCTCGTTACCTCGTCCATTTCCTAAATCGGGGGCCTCGAAAGTCTTGCCGTCCCGAGAGGTCCAGACCTCTACACCTTCGTTGCCTTCGCCGTATATCCGAATCAATCCGTCTTCATCCTCAAGAACAGTGGCCCAACCAATTCCCTGATCGATAACGACCTCCTCCATACGAGCCTCATGAGCCTGCAGAGAGATATTGCGTTTCTTGGCAATCAAAACTTCATCAAGGAAGAGATGCTTTCGGTCCTTGAGGTCGACGATCTCCTGATTCATCGAGCTTTTGCTGAATAACAAAGGACGCCCCACCTTTAATTCGGGTACACGTCGACCCTCAGCGTAGATTTTCGAAAAGCTGCTTGGAGGCTCGAAGCGATTCTTATAGCGGGCAACATCAGAAAAGCGGAGTTCATCAATCGCCCCAGCCAGAGGGTTTTCCCACAAGCCATCTCTCGCCACTGAGAAATAGGCCTCCTCCCCCGACGGCAAGGCCCGCATCGTCAACGGCTTCCGAGCGACTTCGAGGCCATCTAAATACAACCCGATCGACCGATCGCCAAAAGCATAGACCAACGCACAGTGTGTCCACCCCGAATCGAATGCTTCGGTAGCGAAGGACAAACGAACCCTTGAATCCGATGCTGCGTTTTCTAAGAGAAAGGCATTCTCATCATAAAGAACCGTCAGCCGCGTGACCTCGTCATTCTCTCCCCGAGGACCTTGGCCCACTTCCAGTACTACTCCTCGACCGCGGGCGTCTCCATCTTTCTTATACCAAAACTCGACCGTCCAATCGAAGGCACCCAAATTAACAGGCGAATCCGTTGCATTGGCAAAAGGACGTCTTCTCAGATGAACATCACCACTCGTAAACAGGGCGGCAAATCGATTATTCTCCCAGGTCAGCGGCTCCATCCTTCTTCCTGGAATCGCCGGCGGAGGCTGCAGGCCAAAGCGGATTCTGTTAGCCTCGTTTTGCGATACGGCAATCGAGTCGAGCGTATCGGGGGTCTTCGCACTCAATGCTCGACCAAAACGCCCCGGCACAAGCCCACCGCCCCGCCCGAGGGCTAGATTTAGGTCGCTCGAGGTCGCTTCCGAAAGCGCGCAACTAGGATAAAGCCCCTCCTGTTCGTCGAACAACCACAGCGCCGTCGTTTCCGCACGTAAATCTCCGATCGAAAAAATCAGAAGCGCTGAGAAGATGGGAAAACTATATTTCATTTCGGGAAATTCCTTCAGAATTTGCTACTATACCTCGACGATCGCCGAGCCAGTACTCTCAATGCGATTGGATGCCATAGTCGCTGCCAACTTCATGGCTTCCTTCAAACTTCTTGGATCGCCTCGACCCGTACCTGCATTATCGAAATCCGTTCCGTGCTCAACGGACGTGCGGATAATGGGCAAGCCCAAGGTTACGTTAACGCCTAGCCAGATACCTAGCATCTTCGCAGCTACGTGCCCTTGATCGTGATACATCGCGATACCGCAATCGAATTGCTTTTTCAAAACCCGAAAGAAAACCGTGTCCCCAGCAAACGGACCTGAAACATGAAACCCGCGTTCGTTAGCATCGACAATCGCGGGAGAAATAAACTCGTCCTCTTCGGTCCCAAACAATCCACCTTCACCGGCATGAGGATTCAGCCCTGCAATCGCGATATGCGGCTTTTCAATTCCCATTTCTCTCACTCCTTGATCGGCCAAGCGAATAACATCCAAAATCCGTTTCGGCTGCACCCGCTCAATCGCCTCGCGAAGCGACACATGAGTGCTTACATGACAAATTCTCAGATCTCCGGCGACGAGCATCATCGTAACCCGAGGCGCTTTTGTTAGATGCGCAAGTATCTCTGTGTGCCCATCGAAATGATACCCAGCTTCGTTCAATGCCTTCTTATTGATAGCCGAAGTAACGACCGCATGTGCCTCTCCTCGCATTGTTACTTCAACTGCTCGTTCGATATAGCGATAGGCAGCTTCACCATTTTTCGGATTCACTTGGCCGCGCGCCAGCCCAGCCATATCCACATTATCGAGATCCAATACATCGATAACAGAAGCCTCATCCGCCAATTCCGCTGGCGATGAGATTGAATTGATAGTTGCATCAATCCCAACCAAACTAACAGCCTCCCGCATCGCTTCAGCGCTGCCTACGACAATTGGTCTCGCATACTCACGAGATTCGGGCTCGGTGAGCGCCTTCGCGAGTAACTCCGGCCCAGTACCGGAAGGGTCTCCCATTGTTACAGCAAGTATTGGTCGTGTATTCATTATTGCTCGAATCCTATTGTTTTAAGGGCCTTTCCCAATTGGGTCATTTCGCTTTTCGAAAGACCCAAAAGCTGCTTAAGCATATTCGATCTGCACAATCGCATTCGAGAAGCCGCCGCTTTCAGAGCACAAAGGCTGTGACTCATGCCGTGCCCACCATCCAGCACGGTCGCTAGTTCATTTAAAGAGTTCAGAATGGTATCGCAGCCTTCTTCGTCTCCAGTCGAATGACATTTCATCAACTCGACGACCAATTCAGGTTTCAGGTTTCCCAAGGAAGGCGTAAACCCGACAGCCCCATTTCGCACGGCCGAATTCACCAACGCACCCGATCCGCATAAATACGCGAAATCATTCCTCTTGGAGAACATTCGTCCTAACTTAATCTGTCGCCCCTCGTTTGCATCCGAGTCCTTAATCCCGACAATATTCGGATGATGACTCAATCGTTTAACCACGGCCAATGACAAAGAGAGCCCTGTCGTTTGGGGAATATTATAGAGAAAAATCGGAGCATCGATTCTGTCGGCCAATTCGATGAACCAACTCTCCATTTGAGGCTCGGTTATCGGATAGTACGATGGCAGGTGAGCTAGCAGGGCATCCGCACCAGCTTTGATCGCCGCTTTTCCAATATCAACGGATTGCTCCAGCGAATCATCTCCAATCCCAAAAAGAAACACACCTCGTCCCTTTATCGACTTCGCGCAAATATTCGCAAGCCGGATACGCATTTTTCGACTCATAGAAACCGCTTCACCCGTAGTGCCCGAAGCGATGATCCCCTGGCAACCTCCGTTAAGAATATGGTCGATTAAGCGACCTACCGCTTTCTCATCAAGCTCACCATTATTATCAAAAGGCGTGAGCATAGAAACGAAGGCGGACCCTCGGAGCGCTTTCGGCGTCAAACTCGATTTTTTGTTTTCTAAATTCACCATATCACCAAGCTGAACGATATATTTTCCTTGCATCATCCTCCGACAATACTCGGGGATTATTTTGAAGTAAACGGGTCACCTTCATTGATTCCTTCGCTAAAACATCAATTGATTTCTCTGGGACATTCACATCGCGTAGTCGCTGCGGAATCCTGCAATTGATAGACAACTCCGTCAGTCGATCGACTGCCCTTTCCCCTGCTTCCTCGTCAGACAAACTTTCGTCTACACCGAGTGCTCGGCCAATATCGGCGTACCGACTTACCGCAGCTGGGAGATTAAATCGGAACACATGAGGCGTCAGCAGAGAATTCGATACGCCGTGAGGCACATGAAAAGCGCCACCCAAAGGATAAGCCAATGCGTGAACCGCCGCCGTATTCACCGGACCAAGACACAATCCGCCATAGAGAGCTCCCGTCATTACATTACCGCGCGCTTCGACGTTCGAACCTTCCTCGACGGCCTTTTCGAGATTCGCACCGATTCGTTTAATTCCCTCTAGAGCGATAACATCTACAATCGGATGAGCATGAACATTCGCATACGCTTCCATGCAATGCACCAAAGCATCGTAACCCGTCGCAGCAGTTATCGCCGGCGGCAGTCCCATCGTGAGCTCCGGATCGACAAATGATGCGTCAGGAACCAAATATGGACTAACCACGCCCTTCTTCAACTGATCCGATTCATCGAGCAAAATTGAATTCGGCGATACATCGGCACCCGTACCAGCCGTCGTTGGAATACACGCCATGTAGGTACTCCGCCCTTTCAGCAACCCAATGCCAAAAACATCAGCCGGAGTTTGATCTGCATTCCATAAAGCCGCCAAAAGTTTCGCTACATCGATCGGACTGCCACCACCAAGGCCGATAACTCCCTCTGGCTCAAACGCTCGAGCCGCATCCACGACTGATGAAAACAAAGCCAAATCGGGTTCCCGGTTCACTTCCGAACACACCTCGACCTCCAAACCAGCTTCGCGCCAAGGAGCTACAACCTGATCAACTAAAGCATCCAAACCCGCACTAGTAATCACGAAAAGCCGCTTCAATCCGTGACGACGCCACTCATCAAGAGAATCGGATACGCAGCCCGCTCCTATAAATAGTCGTTTCGGTTGCTGTAAAATAACTCTATTCATAAATTCGCTTTCATTTTTCTATCACCCACCGGCGGTTCCGAACGCTGTCCTCCCCGAGTCGGGTCGAACTCCTCGTTCAGCGTCATTTCCTGAGCGCCTATTGATTGGCGCCAACATTTCAAAGCCAAAGCCATCTCATCACGTATATCGGGAAATTCCTCCGCAATATCTCGTTCTTCCCACGGATCGTTTTCCATATCGAAAAGTTCATAATTGGATATCATATCTAATTTTCCAATACTTCCATCAAACCATTCGATTAACTTAAAGCGTCCCTTCGCCATTGATCCGCATGGAGCTAGCCCCAGGTGATGATAATGCGGAAAATGCCAATACAATGCCTCGTGCGACGAACCGTGCCGTTTCTTCTCCAACCAAGGTTTCAGACTTACTCCATCAAGCTCAGCCTCCGAAAAGTCCGTTCCAGTCAAATCCAGAAGCGTTGGAAAGAGATCGGTCAACGATACCGCACCCGACAATTCATAACCCCTAGCAATACGTTTCGGATAACGAATCAAAAGAGGCACCCGCAATCCAGCTTCATACAAATCCGCCTTCGATCCTCTCCACGGTTTTCGCTCCTCGCTTCGGCTCATCGCTCCATGATCAGCGGTAAAAACGACGATCGTATCATTCTTCAAACCGGCGTCTTCTAGCGCTTCCATCAATCGCCCAAACGAATCGTCAACCTGAGAAGTCATCGCGGCTAGAACGGGTTCACGCCAATCCCCTTCTCGTGCAACTTTCGATTCAAATTTTTCGACAAGTTTCGCTGGCGCCATTTCTGGCCGATGAATCGCATTATGAGCAAGAACGCAAAAGAACGGCCGCTCATGCGGTCCTCGAATAAACTCGATCGTCTTCTCAGTCAGCTTCTCGACATTGTGAGCATCCGCTTCCGGATCAGCATTCGCTTTGGGTTTCATCGTAACGAAAACCCTCTCAAATCCATGGGATTCAGGATCCATATTTCGGTTAGGAACGTAACTATAGTCTTCGGCCAAATGCCATTTCCCAAAGTGTACGGTTTCATAACCTGCTTCCCCGAAAACTCTTCCGTACGTGTATTCGGAAACAGGTAATCCACGCTGCCAATCTGGAGTGATTAAACGCGGATTGTCAGGAACAGTTCCCGGAATGTAGTTCGTCAAATGCAAACGTGCTGGATGACGTCCAGTATAGATGCTCGCTCTGGCTGGCGAACAAACGGGACTTGTTGCGTAGCTACGCGAACAGCGTACGCCTTCTTCGGCAAACGCATCCAGGTGAGGTGTTTCGAAATACTGATTTCCGTAACAACCCAACTGAAACGAACTCATGTCATCAACGACAACGAGCAGTACATTCGACCGAATTGAAGTGCTCTCACTCACGTGGAAGCTGATTCCGCCTTCTTTATTTCCCGCAGTTTGTGGATCGTTAGATCCTCAATATCCTCAGGTATATACCCACCGAAAATACGGCTAAAAAGATACCCGCTACCAAACAAGATGAAGTGACCGAAAACGCCAATCAACATCGAATTCATTTCCCAATTGAATCCTAAATCTACAATACGAGATCCATCGCCGCTTGCCTTGGACAACAAGGCCCATGACGTAAAAACCAAACAGGTAGAAACTCCAAAATAGACGCCACCCCTAGTTGCTCTACGCGTAAGAAAGCCCAAACAAAAAAGCCCCAAAGTACCTCCCGAAATAATCGTCGCGATGGTGATTGCTCGTTGCATCAGCGGTTCCGCTCCGTCTTCAGGAATTAACATAATAGCGATGACTGATGCCGACACGCCACCGACCAACACCATGAATCGCCCAAACAAAAGGCGAACTTTTTCCGAAGCATTCGGATAAATATTTCCGAAATAATCCGTAGTCAATACAGTTGCAATACTGTTCAAGTCAGCGCTCACCGAAGACATTGCCGCCGCTAAGATCGCCGCCAAGATCAAACCAAGCAGACCCGCTGGAATGTAGTTGGCTAGAAAATACGGCATCACTTCATCCGTATTAACTGGACCCGCATCCCCCGGAAGCAATTCGAAGAACCCATAGAAGCTTCCGCCGATAAACATGAACGTGAAGAAAATCGGCAAACACGAAAGAGCCCCTATGAACGCCCCGCGGCTCGCATCGCGATCGGTCTTCGCGATTAGATAATTCTGCACGATATGCTGATCGGTAATGTAGCGCCGACTCCATTGAATAAAGTAGGCCAAAAAGAAAATCCAAATCGTGGTCGTCTCACGATCGAACAGCATGTCCCACGACATTTCCCAAGACCCGAAAGTGTACTTTCCTGCCTCCCATGATGTCTGGATAATCCCAACCGGATCGCCAATTTCAGGAGCGAACAAAACGCGACACAAAATTACAACTGCCCCGCCAGAAAGAATGATTCCCTGAGCTACATTGGTCCAAGCGACCGCGGTAATTCCCCCGATCATCGTATAGGATAGCGTAAACAAGCCTGTACCCAAAATAACATAGATCGGATCCCAGCCAGTGAACACATACAGGGCGATACTCGTCGTTAGCAAAGTAACTCCTAAATCGAACGTGCGATCCGCCAGAAACCCAAACGACGTATAAATCCGACTCGCCAAGCCGAACCGCTTTCCCACGAATTCGTAAGCGCTCATTTGCACTACGCGTCGATAGAACGGAACGATCCAAACCGCCACGATCATCAGAACGAACGGCAGAAGCATATGCGGCAGAAACAAAATCATCCCCTTACCGTATGCCGTTCCCGTGTGACCCACGAATGTACCGCTTCCCACGATCGTCGCCATTAAGGTAAAGCCCACCGCCCAACTGGGAATGGAGCGATCCGCGGTAAAGAATTTCCTCACCGTACGTTGTCCTCTGGATACGTACAATCCAATACTAACGATGCAGACCAAGTAGGCCAATACGATCAGCCAATCAATAAGTTCGAGATTCATATGCTTTCTTTGTCGTTAAATATAAGTTACCAAGGCATCAGGCGACCGCTATGGCGTCGCGCAATATTCGCAGCCTCTTCGTTTCCACCAGCTCCGATATCCACTCCACCCTCGATCGTTTCGATTACGTTGTCCGGCAAAACATTGTTAAGAAAAGCAATTCCCGCCGCGTTTGCCGCAGCCAGGACGCGTTCATTCGCCGCGACGATTTCAGGAGGTAACGGAGGATCCGCTCGTCCTTCCAAATATCCATAGGAAAGGCTCATGTCGCGCGGTCCCGATTCGCAAAAGCCCAAACCGGCAACCCGAACCGTCGACTCGCAATTGCGCAAGGCATGCGGATCTTCGATCTTTACTCCCAGAATAATCTCCCCTTCCGGATTTAAAGGCCAGACATCCGCTGCCGTGAAATACTCCTCGCGCGTCATATTCCACATCGTCCGAGCGAAACTATCACTCCCCATTCCACGAACACCTTCCTGTAAACCACCCTCGAGGTCGACGCCTTGAGAATGAATCGGATATCGAGCCTGTCTCACGAATTCACGTACAGCTTCCGGATCACGAGCTCGGCAAAGATGAACCGAATGCACTCCGGCCGCCAAAGCCTGCTGGATCATCCAACCATTCGCCTTGACCGTATCGACATCAAGACCAAGCACCGGCAGTGTCACGATCACGGTAGGCGTCAAATGCCCGCTCGGCGTAGGTCCACCATCATGCAAACCCTGCATAAACGCACGGAGCAAATTATAATCGAAGGCCGCATGCTCCAAGTTGTACATGATCGCGTCCGCCCAGGTTTGCGAAAGCGATTTCCCAAACGCGTGCATTTCCTCGATCGTTCGAGCCGGATCGCCTCCTTTCGCTCCATAAGTATAGAAGACCGGCTGCCCGGCTTCCAATAGCTCGATCACTTTATTCAAGCGCTTCGGGCCCGAGTATTTTTCCGCAGCGCAGGCCGATGCAGATGCTACTAGAATTGCTAAACAAAAAACGACTAATCGGTTCATATTTTTGGGGTTTGGAGTTCTATCGTTTTGAAAAATCATGAGCCGGCACCAACGCCCTTCGGAGCATCGGATCGGAGGGTAAACGTTCGCAGAATATCGAAGGCTTCCATAGTGCTTGTGCTCGCCCTTAGGTGTCCCCAAATAACGAGTTGGTTGCCTTTGGCAGACTTCACCACGCGCCACTGACCGCCATCGTGATCTTGGCTAATTCGTACGCAGCGGTTTACTAAATCACCTTTGCGCGGCAGCGCCTTCTTCGTTTCAAAAATCGTCGTATTATTGGCGTAGTCAAACCGCGTGCTTACAATTTCGCCAGAGAGACTATCATCGACAAATACGTCTTTGACCGGGATCGTCCCGCTACCCGGAACCGTCGATTCCATCATATTCCTCTCGAAGCTAACCCGCGCTTCGACATCGCCAGCCGGTCCTTTCAAAATATTGCCCTTAAACACACTCGGTCCGAGGCTTGGCTTGTCTTCTAGAAACATCCAATCCTGCCAAATCGTGTTATTCTCGACCGTCATTTCTGAACGCTGCAGATAGAAACCGCCCTTATTTTCAGCGATCAGGTTTCCTTTAAAATGTACACGCGATTCCATCGTAATGCGCATCGCTCCGGAATTGCTCGACGAATTCACATTGCCGACGAAGATATTGTTTTCGACTTTCACATTAAAGTCCTTGGCGGATGGATACTCGTCCAACGGCGCGTCATAGCGATGCTCTTGTCCGCCGATGAACAATCCACCCGCATCGTCACCACTCACGTTGGCGACAAATATATTGTCTGCCACAATCGGCTCAGCCCACATAGCGATGAACACCCCACCCGCATCGTTATTCGCAAACGCTTCATTCGCTACGATCACATTGCCAATGAACTCGCCACCGGCCCAATCGAAGAACGAAACCGCCCCGCCATCACTGCTTCGTGTTGGATCATGTAGTCCCGCGATATTATTGGCGAATACGTTGCGATTCAGTTTCGGCGAACCGCGAAGATCGATTGCCACTGCTCCGCCGCGGCCGCACTCAGTTGCATTATCATAAAAATAGTTTTGCTCGATGACCGGCTCCGCTCCATTGAGAATCATAATTGCCCCGCCATCGTGACCTGTCTCGTGTAACAACTTAGGCTGCCAAGGCTGAGGAATCAAAGTGCGATTGTCTTCAAACACGCAATTCGCTATAACGGGAGAAACGCCATCGCACAAAATGGCCGCACCCTTTCCACGAACGCGCCCGCCAATCAAATGAAAGCCATCCAAACGAGCATTGTCCGACCCGAAAAGAATCCGACGACTTCCCTCCCCGTCTAAAATCGTCGGATACTTGTTCACATCACGAACACCACCGGGAACCTTGAATCCGCCGTAAAGATCAACGTGGGAGCGCAACGTAAAAGTAGGTCCTCCGAAATGACCTTGGGAGACCAAAACCGCTACCCGTTTTCCGGCAGTCGCGTATCCAGAATGCTCGAGTGCATGAACGACCGAAGACCAAGGTTTGTCTTTCGTCCCCTCGCCATGAATATCGTCGCCGGTAGCTTGGTCCACGTAAGAAATTACCGAATACGCACTCGCATCAACTGAATCCGACTCAGGTCCCGCCGCTGTGGCATTAATTGAAATTAAACTTAAACAGGTCGCGACCAACGTTGCGACCGTGAGATACTTCACGTTTTTCATGGATTATTGGGGAAAGGTTTTATTGGGGTAATTGTACAAAAGACACTAAGCGTTTAGATCCGCGACCGACTCGCCTTCGACGAGCCGGGGAGCAATCAACAAGCGATAGGACAAAGTATCCTCGGGATGTTCGATCCTCCACCTCAACTGGTCTACCGCACGTTTCCCGATTGCCTCAGCTTGAATGTCAATAGTCGTCAGCGAAGGATGCAGCGCGAGCATGAGAGGTTTCTCGTGATTGAAAGAGAGAATACTAATGTCCTTGCCCACCTGAAGGCCGCGTTTCTTCATCGCCGCGTAAAGCTGAACCGCGATACTATCCGCTCCAACCATTATCGAAGTCGGACGCTCAGCATCTGGCATGGCACTCCACTTATCGAGCAAGGGTTCAAAATCGGTCGTCTTCGTAATCGCAGGTAGAGGCCAAACTACTTTCTCCAGTCGCGGACCTTCCAATCGACTCAAATTCATCCCCAGACGCTCAGCGTGATTCGCGAATGCCTGCTTCAATCCCTCGGACCGCGTTTGTCCGGGACGAGGATGCAAGTAAGCAATACGTCGATGTCCCTTATAATACAAATACTCCGCCGCAATCTTCGCCCCCGCTTCTGCATCGCTCGCGACCACATCACCTTCAGCCGAACCAGGCTGACCAATTAGCCAAACATGCGGAAAACGCTCGATCGCAGCCACCAACTCCGGGCTTGCGCAATCACGTAAATCCCCCAGCAAAGGACTTTTGATGATAAGTCCATCCACTAAGTTTTTCGAAAGAAATACAGGGACTCGATCGGCCGTCGGCACGTTCGATAGCATCAAACTCTCGTCCTCGGCCGCTACGGCAAGCTCCACTCCATGAATGGCTTCCGTTATAACCGGTAAATGAGTCAGGGAGTCATCCATTCCAATCAGCAACAAACCAATCGTTTCCTGCCGGGCTTTCTTGGGCGTTCGCTCTGCTCGCGTTTTTCTCGAACCTTTTCGCCTCAACGGCTGGTAATCCAAGCGCTCGATCGCTTCAAGTACACGACGGCGCGTATCCTCGGTAACCTGATCAGGACTATTTAATACACGCGAAACTGTACCAAGAGCCACCTGAGCCTCCCGAGCTACATCTACAACCGTTGGCTTTTCCAAACGAGATTCAGTCAAAGTTTCCTTCATATAGGTACACTACCCCACAATCCTACAAAAGGAGTCCGAGGTAATTTGAAACGAATAAAGGAAGCTTAAAACAGTAGATCAAGCTTCGAATGAAATAAATGGAAATTAGGTTATTTCAATTTATTCAAAAAGCCTATTTTCAATCTCAATCTTTTTTGGCGATCCGAGAAACGATAACCTGTCGATCGTTTTTTAGGATACTATAGAGCGTCCAGGGCTTTGCATCATCCCAAGTAAACGCTTGCCCTTCCGCCTCGATATCGACCGTGTCCAACCAAACGAATTCCGAACCGCCTTTCGGGAAATCGACCACGTAAAGCTCCTGGTGATCATGCCCTGTAAGATAGAGCAGCCCGTCCGGCCCAAAGGCTCCTCCCGAAGAGCTGTAATCGCCAAATTTTTCGATTAGCTCCGCTGGAAAAGTCCATGCCCGTAAGCGGCGCCATTCTTTATCGAGTTCCACGACTTGGGTCCATCGCGGATCACGACCAGGCTCCTTAGCTCGATTGCCGTAGAAGGCGAAGCAAGCGTACCACTTCCCGTCCTTCTGATCTATCCAGGTTAGCGAACCCAATCCATGACCGAAGCTATGTGAACCTAACCATTCCAAGTTCTTCGTATCGAATATTTCCACCGAACTTAAAGCCGGCACTCCTGGATAATTCGAATGAGCCAAGTAGAGGCGGTTGCCCACCACCAAACCCGCATTCAAATGCGTGAGCGGCTCCCCTTCCGAACACTCCCAATGAGCCACCCTCGAACCATCTCGCTTCAAGTATTTTCCCACATAATAATTCCCGATCGCGTAAAAATGCTTCGCATCCAAAGCGACGCCCTGCCGAGCTTCCTCAGCTTCGTAACGCTTCACTGGTTCGTAGCTGTAATCCGCTTGAAGCGAAAGGACCGAACAACCCAAACAGGATATCACCAAGATTCTATGTATCATTTTCATGGATTCGTGTACTCGCTTTCATAGCGCTCCTTTGTTTTGCGCGACGAAACGCGTTTCCAACTTTCAACTCCGTTTCGCAAATCGCTCGCCCTCAGTTCCGTCGCATCCCAAACTGAATCGCCCCAAATATTAACGAGTTCGAAACGAAGCCACGGATCTTCCGCGGTCGTATCGAAAGTCAGCAGACCGAAATTTACCGAATACGAATAAGGCTCTCTCATTTGTGGCTCCCACACCATAGGGCGATCTACTTCGCTTGGCTCCTGAGCAAGGGGTGAACTGACCATTTCAAAAAGGTCGTAACCACCCCGCTCCGACCAAGGAATCGCATTGAATTCTCCTCGATGCGTATCGCCGGATAACAAAACGACGCCTTCGATCTCCTGAGTTTGAATGAAAGTGAATAACCGATTCCGCTCTTGCAAAGCCGTTGCCCAAGAATCTCCTTCCTCCCCTTTAGCCGAGGTCCAACCACTACCGCTAACGATGACTTTGAACGGCGCTGAACTCGCTCGTAGTCCTTCCTCCAACCACTTCATTTGCAGAGATCCCAAGAGCGTTTTATCCGGCCCATCCGGCTTGGAAAACGGATCGCGATACATTCGATCATCCAGAAAAAAGAAATCCACGCCGCCATATTCGTACTGAAAGAATACACCCGGAGTTCCACTCAATCCATAACTTGGATTCGCCCAGTATTGCTTAAAAACCTCCAAGGATTCTTCCTTCAAGGGATTCTCCCGATCGTGATCATTCAGAGCGAAATCGTGATCATCCCACGTCGCCAATTGAGGAATCGAATGAATCACCGGCTGTAAAGTCGCCACATCGCGCTGCCTCCGATACTCCTCAGCTAAGACTTCTGCCCTCAGCGTATCGCCGTAAATATTATCGCCCAACCAGAAAAACAAATCGGGAGCCGCCTTCTGTACTTCTCGCCAAATTAACTGCTCGCGATCTTCGCCATAACGAGCGCAAGATCCGAAGCCCACGCTAAATCGAGCATCGCCTGCGGGCGCCGTACGCACACGAAACGGGCGCTTGTTTTTTAAATACTTCGGCCCCTCGCCCTCTACGAGAATGCGATAGTAATACTCGGCATCAGGCATCAATCCCTTTAGCTCGACCACTACGGTAAAGTCGTCCTCCGCTTTTGCCACAACCGATCGGGATCGACGAAAATCCGATAAAAAAGGATCGACTCCGTACTCAACTGCGACCTCATGCTCGCCTGTCACTCGAGCCCAAATTCGGATCATATCCGACTCGACGGCCCCCACCATCGGCCCTTGCAAGACGCGGGGTTCCCCCACGTCATTTCGATCCGCCTTAAGACAGAATGATACAGACATCGACAAAACCAAGAGTCTAAAAATCGCTTTTCGAATATCAAAATTCATGTGCCCTATCAGAAATCGTTCGACCACCCGCAGTAATGAAATACTGCCCGACCATTTCGATTCAATCTCTCACTTATTTCAATGAAATAAGTTCCAATCGAAGATCGATTTCAAAACTTGAGCCCTTTTGAAAAAATAACATACTAAAAACCCAATCTTGATGAGCCGATCCAGCTACTGCCTTCGCGAGGGGCTAGCCGAAACAAAGCCTCTCACGGCGTAGAGTAACGAAGCAGGACTGCCCAACCAACCCCAAAGCTCCCGTCTCCTTTCCAGTCCCCCTCTGGCACCAAAAAGATCAGACCGCTTCATGCGGTCATTTGTTGTGTCCAGTGAGAGGCACGAGAACGAAGTGTCAGGTCTTCTTGTTAACTCGTGAACGAAATGGCGACACAAGGAGCGGAGAATAACTTCTCAGGCTTCTCGCAATTTCCCCACAAGAGAAAACGCCTGAGCCTTACACTATTCGCAGGTCCACTCCAGTTGAACTTTAAAAGAGCCAAACACCGTCACAATCCGCGTGCACTCAAGCAGGTTCTGAGATTTAAAGCTTCACGATGCCTGTAACACTAAATGATTTCTTTCCTTTCAAAGCCGTCGCAATCGATCTCGACGGCACGCTTCTCAGCCACGACCTCACGATCAGCGAAGCGAACTTGGCTGCGATCGATGACCTTCATGCAAGCGGATTGGAAATAATCCTAGCCTCGGGTCGCCACCATATAAGCATGCTGCCTTTCGCCCGCCAATTGCCCCAGGTCAAATGGATGGTTTCCGCTCAAGGAGCGTTCGCCTCGGACCTTGATCGTGCAACCATCCTTTACGACAATCATCTCCCTACCGACAAAGCCGCTTCTATCATCGATATAGGCCTGAACAATCAGTATTCAATTGTCGTATACGCAAAAACCGGCATTTTCACGCTTAATGAAAACCAGTGGATCGACTACTACATCCAATTGTCCGGCGTCAAACCAACGCTAACAAACAAGGAGGCGATTCTCAACGAGTCTATTTTCAAGGTCACTTTCATCGGATCCGAGGAGCGAATCGAAGCCGCAAAAGACTTGCCGGAAATACAAGCTTGGGACCTCTACAAGGTTCGCCCCTTGAAGAAGATTTTCGAATTTGCGGGTCGCGGCACTTCGAAGGGCCACGGGCTGAAACCCCTGCTTGCTCACCTCGGCATTGAAGCCAGTCAACTAGCCACCTTTGGCGATGCGCCAAACGATATTCCTATGTTCGAAATCGCGGGCTACTCAGTCGCGATGGATACAGGCTGGAAAGAGGCGAAGGCAGCCGCGCATGCCGTTTCACCTGTAGGGCCGCCTGAATCCGCATTCGCCCGCGCCGTTTGCATGCTTCGGGAACAGGCAAAGCGCATCGAGGTTAGCTAGGGTCTCGTCTTAGAAGTTACGTTGATACCTTTCAAATCAAAGAGCGACTTGTTAAAAACCACCGCTAAGGTTTTATTAAACCACAGAGGACACTTATGCTCCCACGCTCCACCAATCGAAATCCGGCAAGCTAATCATGTTCTGGTCCAGTTCAGGAGACGCGAGATCACACCGACGTATCGGAGTAGCCACGCCGAGACTTCGACGTGGTATCTGCAATAATTCCTTCAAATAGAGATACGTTGACGCCAGTCTCTAAGCGGGAGAGCGAAGTGCCAGCCTGCAGCTCTAAAATTGGTAAGAAATTGTTGTGCCTATTTGCATTGGGTCAGCGAGGGCTTCGTAGCGACGGTCGCCTTCTCCGTTGTCGAAGTAGAACACGCGGCTCGCGTATTTCTCGTCGAACAAATTCTTCGCCCATACTGAGATGCGCCAGTTTTCGAATTGGTAACCAGCGGAGGCGTTTACCGTCGCGACCGCATCGCGCGTTTGGGTATGGCTATTCGATTCAAAATAAGAGTCTCTTCCTGTCAATGCGAGGGATCCGAAAATTCCTGAATCCGCATTATAGTTGAGGCGAAGGTTGTAGTTGAAGCTCGGAGCATTCGATAATTCGCGCTCAGAGACAATACCTCCAGGGTCGGTATAGGAAGCTCTCTCTGCATCCAAAAACCCGATACCTGCGTCGATTCTCCAGTCTTCGCTGAGTTGCCACTGCAGTTCTGCCTCTGCTCCTAGATGCGTCGCGTCATCGCCATTCACCGTCAAGTAGCGGAAGAAACCTCCCGCGCCTACGGAGTCGCGGAGTTGAGCGTCATCGCGCATGAGATAGAATCCTGTGATTTGCCCGCTCAATCTATGATCCAACCAGCTTCCTTTTAAACCGGCTTCGACGTTCCAAAGCGTTTCTTCACCGTATACGCTTGGATACTCGGGAGTCGTGAAGGTACCGCTATTGGCGCCGCCAGCCTTATAGCCACGAGCGATGCTCGCAAAGGTCATCACGCTTCTACTAAGGTCGTGCTCTAGGGTGAGCTTACCACCAAAGACGTCATCGTCGTTCCTGCTCTTTCCATCAAAGAGAAAGCCTTGATAGTACCCGAGTTCGTTGGACTCGGAGTCGAATGCGACGTCGTGCATTTCGTATCGCAAGCCCGCGATGAGGCGGGTTCCTTCGTTCAGTTCGAACGCCATTTGACCGAATGCGGCGATGGTCTCCGTTTCGTAAACCGAATCGACATCCGCCTGGCCAAAGCCCCACTCACCCTGGCTTGGATCGCCGTCTCGGTAGTGCACGTCGGAGTCTTCCTGCAGATTTTGATAATACAATCCGGCTGTCCAGCGATTGGCGCTTTTGCTGTCGCTATCAACGCGTAGTTCCTGATTGAATACTTTGCGATCCCGCAACGTAGAGAGGTAGCCGGCGTAGGACGCATCGGTCCAGTCGGCATCGTAGCTATAAAAGGAATCAGTCTTCATTGCGGACGTTTTCGATGTGACGGCGTAGCCATCCCCTCCATCGAATTTGCCCTTCAAACTAAAACCAAGCGACTCTTGCTCGTCTCTTCCCGGTTCGTTGGAAAAGCTCTTGAAAGCGTCGTTGCCCATGGAGAACTGGTCGTAGCCGTCATTCATATCCGCATAAAACAAAGCGCCATCCCATTGGTAGCTGTCTTCCTTCAAGCGTAGCTTAAAACGAGCGGCGGTTTCATTGCGCTCGTTGGTGGCGTCGCGACCCAAAGTTTCATTGTCATGAAATCCATCGCTTTGCTGGTGCTTCAATGCGAAGCGCATGGTCAGCTTTTCCGGATCGTTTTCAAGAAGCGGGCCACCGATTGCGAACTCACCTCCGAACAAGGAATCTCCGCCGATGCTGGTCTGCGCCTTCCCGGTCCAATAGGGAGTAGGATCCGCGCTTACGATGCGAATCAATCCTCCAGCCGCGTTGGCTCCGAAGGCTCCGGCTTGAGGGCCACGGAGGACTTCGACCTGCTTCACGTCGAAAAGACTTCCCACGGAACCAAGTCCCGTGAAGTCCATATCGTCGACGAGGAAGACAACCGCGGAATCGGGAGTTTCGCCTTCGAACTGCGAGTTTTCGCCGATACCTCGGATTTGAATGTATCGGGAACGAGCCGTGCCACCCGTCGTGGTGAGATTTGGCAAGTAAGCTGAAATGTCGTCGAAATGACTCAGTTCCGGGCTTTCGAGCGCGTGTTGATCGAGCAAGCTTACACTTGCAGTCGTTTTACCAAGCTCGGTCTGCCATAGTTCACCCGTCACGATAACGGAGGGCAATTCGATGGTGTCGCCAGTAGCATTGGCTGCTTCTTGGGCATTCGTAAAACTTGGTGCTGCAACCGCGATTACGCCACCTGCCGCCAAGGTCTTCATTATATTTATATTCTTCATGTAGGATCTCAATATTTAGTATTTGAGACCCGGTGTTTAGCGAAGAAAGGCGAATCAGCTTTGAAATCAAAACCAGACTCGTTCCTTTTCCTACGCCGGTATCAACCGGATCAGGTTCTAAGGGACCGCTTCTGTGCTGCTCGAAATTCCGATCAGCGAGAAAACTATCTCAGACCCATGCCAGGTCGCCCCTAAGGATTCGTACAGTGGGTAAGTCCGTTTTTTATTTTGTCAATAGCGAGCGCCTTGAACGTGCGACAAAAGGGTACGATTAAGACGGTCACCTCGGTAGGGCTGCTCGTTCCCGAGCGGCCGTGGAAGCCGTAACCTTACTGCTGCGGTTGCTCGGGACGAGTAACCCTACCATGTTACCGTTGTGAAATAAGAGGTGACAGAATTAATCGCGCCTCTCGGTAAAAATCACCCGCAACGCCGCGAACTCGTGCAAATCAAGGTTTGCTGGGACTCCGCCAAGCGACTCTTTCAAGTCATCGTTAAACGACCATTCGATTTCGAGAGTGGACAGATCTGGAAAATTCCACTTTCGAAGGGAGTAACTTCTATGGAAGCATTCATTACTCAGATTCAACAAACCTCGATGGTCGAGTGGCTTGGAGCGGCGACTGGCCTGATCGGGGTCACTTTAAGCATCAAAGAAAAAGTCCTTGCGTGGCCTTTTTTCATAATTTGCTACGGCCTCTACGCTTATCTGAGCTACTCCGTGTCGCTTTACGCGGCGATGTCTTTAAACGTCTGCTTCATCCCGTTTTCACTTTACGGTTGGTGGAAATGGGGAATGGCCTCTCGAGGAAAAAACAAAGACCATTCCTCCAGCGAATCGCTCGCGATCGCCCAACTGACTGCTAGACAGCGTATAGCCGTTTGCGGGATTGGCCTGTTAGCTACCATCGGAATCGGAACGGTTTTGTCCCGGTTCACGGAAGGCGCTTTCCCTTACCTCGACGCCTTCGCCACCTCCATCTCCTTTCTCGCCCAATGGATGCTTAGTCGGAAGTATATCGAGAATTGGATCGCTTGGTTCGTTGCAGATGCGGCTTTCATCGTTCTTTGGGCCATGCAGGGCTACTGGGTCGCCGTCGGGATGTTTATCGTATTCACGGTCCTAGCAGCATTGGGATTTTCGAGCTGGAGAAAGGAACTTTCAAAACGTGGAAGCCAAGTCTAGCAAAGTCCGCCGTATCGTTTTCATCGGTGCGGAGTGCACCGGTAAAAGCGACATCGCTAAAGCCATCGCAGAGCGTCTTGGCGAACCATGGTCGAGCGAATACGTGCGCCAGCATGTCGATCAACTCGACCGTCCCCTCGACGAATCCGATCTCGAGCCCATCGCCCGAGGACAGGTTTGCCTTGAAGATGCCGCCTATGCGAAGGCGGCCAAGTACGTTTTCCACGATTCCAATCTCCTCTCATCGATTCTCTACGCGGAGCATTATTTCAATACGCATATTGATTGGGTCGATGAATTGTATCAAAGCCGCACCTACGATCATTATTTCTTCTGTCAGCCAGACATTCCCTGGAAAGCGGATCCAGGCCAACGCGAAAGCCCGCAAGAGCGCGAGAAACTGCACAAGCTATTCGAATCAATCCTAGAGCGATTTCGAATACCTTACATCACCCTCGAAGGATCGATGGAACAACGAATGAATACCGTTCTAGAAACGTGTATCTGAAACGTTGGCTTTCATAGCCATCGCTCATCATTCGCGAATAGCGAATAGTCACAGGTATTCTATGCTCTCAGTATAATGATAGACGGTGCGCCTCAACTATTTCTCAAAATTCATTCTGGGACTTCGTCGCTCCAGGCCGATAGGACGGCTCGGAGTTCGGCTTCTTTGTCCGAGTAATCCGGTTTGCCTGCCAGGTTTTGGAGTTCCCAGGGATCGGATTCGAGATAATAAAGTTCGTCAAGATCGCCCATTGGGTCATGCACGTATTTCCCTGCTTTCGAGCAGACCATCTTGCGGAGCCCTTCGGCTTCGCGTTCCTTAAGCGTATTCAGGAGCGCATTAGAGCCGTAAGGTGCCAGGAACTTATCGGGATCATCGAAGGTGAAGGCAGGGCCGCCTCTTCCGTATTCAGAAAATGTATACTCTCTGGGTTTAGCATCAGTGGCGCTTGGCAAGGGCTGGCCCTCCATTGAATCGGGAATCTCGATTCCTTGGAATTCAAAGACCGTTGGGACGATATCAACTAGGTTTGCCATGCTGGCTTCCTTGCCTCCTTGAGAAATGAGTCCGGGTGCGGAAAAAATCAAAGGGACTTTAGTGAGGCAGTCATAGAAGACCCCACCTTTGCGGACCATGCCGTGCTCGCCTGCAAAATCTCCATGATCAGAGGTGAAGACTACAATCGTATTTTCGCGGAGATCTAACCGCTCTAGCGCGTCGAGTATCTGACCAAGAGCGTCGTCGATGGATTTGACCATGCCGTAGTAAACGGAGAGAAGCCCGTAGACGGCGCAAATTCACGCGACGACAATCACAAAAGAAGCTAAGCCTTCCAATCTTTCTTAGCAGGCCACGCCATGGGACTCCTATGGCCGTTAAGCATTGAACAACTGAGCAACCGGCTTGCCGCCATCTGAAATCGGAACCGGGCGGCTGCCTGCGTAAAGTTCTGTCGATGGATCCAACTTCATCGTGCTAAAAATAGTCGCGAATAGATCAGGTACGGAAACAGGTGTGTGGACGATATTCTCTCCGAGCTCATCGGTCTCTCCCACCACCCCGCGATGATTGAGTCCCCCGCCGGCCAGTACGATGCTAAACGTCTTGGATTGATGACCACGTCCGCCCTCGACATCGAATTGTGGCGGACGACCAAACTCCGTACCAACGATCACTAGGGTTCGATCCAATAAATCATGAGCCTCCAAATCGAGCGTAAGAGACGCTAGAGCATCGTCGAGTTCGCGAATCAATCCATGCTGATTCAATTGCCCTTTTTTGTGAGTGTCCCAGCCTGTACCATTAATGAAATTGAGATTGTGCGACACTTCTACGAAGCGAACGCCCGATTGCACCAAACGACGAGCGAGCAAACAGCGTTGTCCAAATTCGCCGCCATAGGATTCACGTAATTCAGCCTTCTCTTCTTTGAGATTGAAAAGGCTCATAAAGGACGATCCCGCCAAATTCATGCTCGAATCAATCCCCGCATTGTAATTGGCGATTGCCTCATCGGGCTGGGCCTTTTCTATATAATGCCCCCTCAATCCGTTTAACAACGATTGCCGCTTCAAAGCCCGCGATACATCCACATCTACCGGCTGCATCAAACCTCTTGGTCCCGCTTCCGTATCGGTAATGTATAAATAGCCTGCCTTCGCTCCAAGAAATCCGGGGCCGCGCGTCAAATTCGGATACCCCACGACCACATAGGGAGGAACCCCTTCCGCCCCAGGTCCACGTTCATGCGAAACAATAGATCCTATCGATGGATACGTCACCGTTCCACTTGTGAGTCGCCCCGTATGCATACGATTCACGGCCGCCGCATGTTCATTGATGGTGTTGTGATTGACAGTACGTATCACAGACAGTCGATCCATAATTCTAGCGGAACGCGGCAAGTGCTCGCAAACCTGGACTCCAGTCACCGCGGTCGGAATCGGATCGTAATACGAACCCGCGATTCGCTTTACCGCATCCCCTTTTCGTTTCGGATCCCATGTATCCATATGGCAAGCGCCTCCTCCTAGCCAGAGCATAATACAATGATCCGCTTTCCCCATGGGGAGGGATCGAGCAGCCGTCGAAGCGAATGCAGGATAGTTCCCTAAGGCCATTCCAGCTGCGCCAGCGCCTAAGGTTCCGAGAAACTGACGCCTCCCGATGGAGGACGATATGGATGCATTACTTTTCATGGTACGAATATCATTTCAGGGGTATTGATCAACGCCCACACGGCATCTTCCATATTCTCTCTCCATTCACTTTGAAGAAACCGCGTAGGCGGCTCCCCTTGCTCAATGTCGCGAGCGATCGCGTCCTTGATTTCGTTAGCTTTCGATCGCAAATGGTTGGACCAACTCACGTAGGGAAAGCGCGTTCGCTCGGGAGCGGGTGCCCATTGAGATTCAGGAATCACGCGATCAGCGAACCCATCATTTAGCACATTCATGAAGAGCCGTTGTTCTTCACGGTCCGGGTAGCGTCCGAGCGTTTTCAGGAAGAGCGTCTCTACCAATTCACTCGGGTCATCGGAGTCTATGGCTAGTTGCGTCAAGGCATGGTCGTCGGTAAGACGAGTCAGGCGTTGGCTCATAATACCGTTCGCAAGAACGGAAGGCTGCATTACGTTGGTTTCATGGTCACGCTCCGCGATGGAGCTTTGACGCGAACCATTCCAGCCGAATGTTTCCAAGACATCCACATACACCTGGGCGTGCGGAAGGGTCAGGCTCGGTCGATCGCGTTCGTTTGAAAGCGAGGTGAATTCCCATGCCCGGCGCGGCGAGCCCAAATTGATAAAGTGCTTGATAAGGCGTCGACCATCCTGATCCATATTCAATTCTTCGCTTTCAATGTCGCTCGACGTGGCAAGATGCAGTGAGTCGACAATCTGTTCCGCAGTCATACGGCGACGCGTGTGCCCAGCAAATAAATACGCCGCTTCGGCACTCTCTTCTTTCAACACCGTTCTCTGATACGCGTGAGAGTTCAGAATAAGACGGCAAACATGCTTGAGATCGTAGTCGTTTCCGACCAATTCTCGAGCGAGGTAATCGAGTAATTGGGGATGACTGACATCCGCATTCTCCCAATCCATAGCAGGTTCGATCAACCCTTGGCCGAAGTACCGCTTCCACGTCCAATTCACGATAGATTTGGCGAAACGCGTATTTGTCGGCGAAGAGATATGAGCCGCTAGGACTTCTCGAGAATCTTCCCAATCATCAACGAAATTCGATGGAAAGGCGTCTCTACTAATGTCACCGAAAGCCCATTCCGGTTCCACTGATTCTCCAGGACTGAGCGATACTTTGATGAGCGGATTACGGTGGGCCATCTTATCCGCAGGCACAACGCTAGTAGCCGGTATTTTAATGGGCTCCCGTTTCAGCATGGCTGCCATAGCGAAGAGCTCCTCCTGTTTGACCGATTGAAAAGGAGCATCGTGACAGCGGGCGCATTTCATTTCCGTACCCATGAACGCCCCACCCAGGATGGTGGCTTTCGCTGCCATGGGAGCATCATTCTGCGTCGCCATGCCAAAACCAGCCGGACCGACATATTGATTGCCTCGCATCCGAACTAAATCGGTAACGAACCGGTCCATCGGCTTGTTATCGAGAAAGGACTCAAAAATCCACCATCGGAAGGCCCCAGTGTTGTTCAGATTGGGCTTAACTATATTGGGGTTTTCGGCGAGAATATCCTGCCAAAACGGCACCCAATGATCCGCCCAACGCTCGTCTTCAAGTAACTGCTCGATCACCTGAGAGCGCTTGTCCCCATCTCTATTCCGCTCAAACGCCTTTATCTCTTCGATTGTCGGGATCTGTCCTACCGTATCCAAATAAACCCGCCGTAAAAAGGACAGGTCGTCTACGAGCTCCATTGGTTCCAAGCCGCTGTCCGCTACTTCAGCTTTCGTAGGGAAACGCGACGACGCAATCGGCTCAGGTTCACGAATGTCCCAGGAAGCTCCTTGGACAATCCAACGGGAAATTAAGGTTCGTTCATCCTCCGTTAGCCGACCCCCTTTGGGAGGCATGTAGTCGACGTCGTCATCGGAATTAATCAACTCCACGAGCAAACTGCTTTCCGGATGCCCAGGCACTACCGAAGCTTCGCCTGATTCGCCGCCCGCCAAGGCCCTATCAAGAGAGTCCAATCGCAAGTCTCCCTTCTCCTTTTCACCGTGGCACTTGAAGCAGTTTTCTTCAAAAATCGGTTGGATATCCTCTTGGAAGCGGACCAATCCCCTGGACTGAGCCTCACGGTCGGCTTCCATTTTATCATGATGGAGGAGCGCCGCCACCTCTAAACCTCGCCCGACAAAATGATCGATTGCATTGCTGATCGGCATTAAGCTGCTCACTAAAGGTATATCGATCGGTTCCTGAAAATCCAGCCATTGCTTGGCGTAGACATGCCGCTCATCCCAGTAATTCTTTTCCTGATACGAAATAAACTGACGTTCCTGAGAATCCAAGTGCAGATAACGCTGCTCTTCGCTACTCCTATACTCAGCCCATCCCTCATCTGTAAATAAGACCGAGTGATCAGCACCGAAAAGGCGAAAATCCGTTTCGTCTTCCTTCGAGATCGCAACGCTAAAATCGCCAATCTCCGGTCTTCTATTCGATCCGCCGATAAGCGTTTCTAGTACGAAATCGTGCGATCGGCCGTCTGCATTTAAAGTGAATACCGTCTCCGCGTTGCCCGGCGCGAATTCCTTAATCGACGGAACCATTAAAGGAGGCGCATCGCGAACTGCATTGTGCCCGTCCGAAGTCCCCTGGAGTCCGGCGACAAACGCCAACTCCCTACCGTCCATGAAGAGGCGAGCGTCGTTTCGCGTACGAATCAAAACCTGATACCTACCCTTCGCCAACTCCAACTGCACCGTTGCCCGAAATAGAATGGGGCCTGCGCGTAGCTCCCTCACTCCCGTTTTGTCGTATTTGAAAGGTAAGCGACTAAAACCAAAGGCTGGGGCACCGTAAATGAGGTCTGGTCTCTCGCGAAATTGCAGCTCGACCGAATCATTCGTAGCATAGGGCGCAACGAAATCGTCGTTGAGAGCCCCCTTGCCTCCTTTTAGAGAAAGCTCGGGTCGTTCTTCTTCCGATTGGCTTTCATAGATTTCAACCCGAATCGGCATCGAAACCTTTGAACGGGACTCTTCCGCATAGAGCTGAATCAAAGCGGGTCCAGTCGAAAACAGAAATAGGACAAGCGATATTCGAAGGAGAAACCGACTTACTGGACTCGTTAGATAGGGCATGGGAAACTATGGGGTAAATTGGAGATGGAGAATTACCAACAAGATGAAGAAATGGGAAAAGCGCCGCACAACAGAAAACGCTACAGGCAAGAATAGATAGACCCGTCTAAAAGCCAAGGCTAAACTCCGACCGCTAACAATGTCCGTGACGAGAGTCGCTCTCCTATCTCCATGTGTCGAATCAGGTTATGCCTGACTGTCAGGAAATACAGTTATAGACTGTTCTCAAGGTAGGGCTGACATCCCTAGTCAGCCGTGGACACTCAAAGAAGGACGGCTGCCTAGGGACAAGCAGCCCTACCATATCTGTATACTCAGACTTATTGGACACTCTCCTAACTCTGCTTTGTTAAATTAAGAGTAACACAGGCAAAATGCCTGTGCACCTATCAAAACTCGAGCTCCTGTACTGATTCAACTAAGTAGAGCTAAGCTTCGCTATTTCGACTTCAGGATTTGAAATTTTTCGAGAAAACCATCTTGCAGAGTCTTTCGGCTTCGCGTTCCTTAAGCGTGTTCAGGAGCGCGTGAGAGCCGTAAGGCGCAGGGAATTAATCGAGGTCATCGAAGGTGAAGACAGGGCCGCCGCAGTCGTATTCATAAAATGTATATTCTCTGGATTCTGCATCAGTGGCGCTTGGCAATCTTTGGCCTTCCACTGAATCGGGAATCTCGATTCCTTGCAGGTCTAAGATTGTTGAAATGATATCGACCAGGTTTGCCATGCTTGTTTCTCTGCCCAATCAACCGATAAGCGTCCGCGTCATTTCCAATCCGCAGAGTCAGAGTCCCTACTCCAGGACTCCTCTCAGGCGATTAAAATCTGCTACACTTCGGTTATATTGAGCGATCGCCGAGATTTCCCTCAGCTCCGCAGTCGCCAAAGCGCTTTGAAGGCGAAGCACGAAAAACGTGGAACTTGTCCCAGCATTCAGCTTTTTCTGCTCAGCCCCTAAGCTCTGCTCCGCTAACTCCGTAGCAAGGCGGGTAGCATCCAACCGCTTATAATTCGTCTGCATTATTTGGTAAGAAGAATGAAATTCGAGCTGAATGGCTTGCTTAAGCATATCCAGATCAACCTTTGCGATCCTCTCTTGCTGTTTCGAAATTGCCTCTTGCGATCGAGCCGATCGATTCAATAACGGCATACGAAAGGACGCGCCAAATGTGATTGCTTCGTTTCCATCCGAAACAGCAGAATCTAAACTGCCTCCTATCGAGTTGCCAAATCCACTGTATCCATATTGTGCTATCAAACCCAAAGACGGTAGTGTTCCATTCCTATCGCGACCTAAGCGAAGTCTGGCAATCTCTAACGCAATCTCCCCCACATGATAACGAGGACTCTTCTCCAGCAAGGAAGATAAATAGCTTGCAAACTCCTTCGACACCTCGGGCTCAATGTAAAACTCTGCCTCAAGATCGACAGCCAGAGCATCTTCTGCATTTGCGAAGATCAATTGCTTAATTCTGTTCTGAGTACGAACGACGAAATTTTCCGCCGAAAGAACCCGCTCTTGCTTAGAGGCAAGCTGAGCCTGGGCTTCTACGATATCGAGTCGGGCCATATCTCCAATCTCAATACGCCTACTAATATCTTTAACGGTTTGCGCCGTAAGATCTCGAATTCGAATCGAACTTTCCAAATTCTCCTGAGATTCGTAGAGATCATTGAAAGCGAAAATCGTCGATGCAAGCGTATCAAGCAAAGTCTGTTTAAATTCCCATTCGCTCTGATTGAATCGATACCGAGCAATTCTCAATGCAGCGAGATTTGGCGCAAATCCAAAATCACGCAGAAGCGGTTGGTTGAAACTGATTCCTGCAAAAGATGAAAATCCTCCATTCGTATTCAAATTCTCATTCGAATCTACACCTATATTGTATGTAGCCCCAGTCGAAAGTTTTCCACCGAGATCAGCGCTCAAGGAATCACTACTCTGCCCTCCAGAATCAGTAGAGGTGAACCTGCCAGACAACACTGGATCAAAAGCGCCCTGCTCCAAAGACACTCCCTCTTCCGCAATTCCGACAAGAGACCGCCCCCTTTCAATGCCCAGGTTTCGCTCCAGCGCCAATGCCATTGCGTCTTGCCTTGAAATGAGCAAACGTTCAGCCGATTCGGCTAACGGTATGTTCGCAAACAAGAACAACGCCGCTAATGTGACTCGCTTCATATAGATGAATCTTTCGAAGGTTAATAAACGGGCACTTCTTCGACGACCTTACCATCAAAGAGATGGATCGTCTTAGTTGAAAAATCCGAATAGCGGTCGTCGTGCGTTACCATGCAGATCGTCGCTCCTTCTTCATTAAGTTCTTTTAATAGAGCCATTACAGCCTCCCCATTTTTAGAATCCAAATTGCCGGTTGGCTCATCGGCGAGCAATATTTGCGGTTTACCTGCCAGGGCCCTGGCGACTGCGACACGTTGCTGCTGTCCACCCGATAATTGACTGGGTAGATGCTTCATTCTATGAGCCATTCCCACTTTTTCCAAAGCCTCTTCAGCAAGTTTTCGTCGATGACTCGAATTCATGCCGCGATAGGTTAATGGAAGCTCCACGTTTTCGTAAACGGAGAGATCCCCTATCAAGTTGAAGCTTTGAAAGATAAACCCTACTTCTCTATTTCGAATCTTCGCCATTTCCGCCTGCGAGAGATTCGCCACTTCTCGTCCACCAAGAAGGTAGTTGCCGCTACTGGGAGTATCCAGCAATCCGAGAATCGAAAGCAATGTCGATTTTCCACACCCCGAAGGACCATTAATGGCTACGAAATTCCCGTCCTCAATCTCCAGCGAGATATCGTCGAGAGCGTGCGTCTCTAGTTCCTCGGTCATAAAAAGCTTACTGATATTGTCTAGTTTAATAACTACCTGAGATTGATTATTCATAATATTATTGGATTGAAATGCGATTGTGGTTTTCGAATTGAGACGTATCCGATGCTATGATACTATCTCCCGGATCTAGTCCGGAGACTACTTCTATAGCGCCTACGGAACTTCTTCCGAATTGCACTGTAGTGCGAATAGCGTAAGAGCCGTTCAGTTCGAATTTATAAATCCCCATGGTGCTATTTTCCCGAGCAAACGCAGGACGCGCGACGAAAATAACGTCGGCCATATTCTCCAATTCGATTTTTCCCTCCACCGTCAAATCCGGTCTAGCGCCACGAGGAAGAATATCCAAAATTTGGATATCCACAGCTACGGTCCCATTTGCAACCGAGGGATCGACGCGCATCACGCGCCCACCTACAACTCCATTACGAGTGTCTATCGTTGACGGCTGACCTATTGCGATATCCTTAGCTTGAGTTTCCGAAATTTGAATCACTGCCTTCAATGCAGACGGATCAGCCGCCTCCGCCAGCAACGTTCCCGGACCCACCTGCTGTCCTTCTTCGACAAGCAACTGTTGAAGCACTCCCCGCAATCCTGCCTTCACTTTCAAACGCTCTACTTGGTCTTCCAACAATCCAAACCTCCCCCGGACGCTATTTAATCGAGCTTCCTGAGTCGTCAATTCGGATTCATTCGAAGTAGACTGAAAATCGAATCTCCTCTGTTCTAAATCAACTCGTTCCTTAAACTGCTTCGCATTTAGCTGAGATTGCTTGAACCTCAGTCGAGCAACAAGGCCCTCTTCAAAAAGTTCACTATCTACATCCAATTGCAATTTTGCCTGTTCATACTGCGCTTTCAATTGCGTCAAAGCAGACTCCATTTGTAAGAGAGTCCCAACCAAACGTATTTTCAAACTCTCAAAATCAGCCTCAGCCGCAGTTTGATCGAACTTGGCGTTCGCAGCATCCAAAACCAATTGCGGATTGCTCATTTCAAGAATCACTGAACCTGGCTCAACTTCGGTACCTGGATAAATCAATAACTCCTCCACAATACCTACACTACTAGCGGTGATCAGTCGGTTTCTAACAGGAACCAAAGTTCCAATACCGCTTACCTCCCGAAGCAACTCCCCCCGTTTTACTTTCTCCACCCACACCGAACTTTCGTCCACCTTGTAGACTGGCGGTTTTAATTGACTGAACCCAAAGCCAATTGCAGCGACAATCAAAATGCTCCCAACGATCATTTTGATCCGACGCTTTTTGCGCCTGGCCTCAATATCTTCTCTTTGTATATCCATCTATTAACTACTTCTAAAGAAATCTAAATTAACTATTCTTCTTTCACTAAACCTGAAGGACCAGCGAAACACCGGATACAAACCCCTCCCAATAAGCAGTTTCCTCTTCCAGTTGATTGTGGCCCGCTCCAGTCAGTTTATAGAACTTCGCTTTCCTATTATTCTCAGACAATCCCCAATCCGACTCTATCCACCCCTGCCGTTCAAGCCTATGAAGCGCTGGATACAAAGACCCCTCCTTTATGTTCAAAGCTTCCTTCGATCGTAGGCCGATGATCTGCGAAATCCCCCAACCATGCTGTTTCCCACGCTGCAGGGTTTTTAGAATCAACAGGTCCAAGGTTGCAATGACAACTATAGGAAATAGCCGATGCGTTAATATCATACGGAAGGCAAAGCGGATGTCGTTTAGCATAGAAAAGGATAGGGATGTTTCTTCTCACTACCCTCCCCAACAAACGAAAGTCGCAAATTATTTTCTTAGGCCAATAATTCTCTCAACGATCCAGACTACTCAGACTGAATCGATTTGATCGGATTTATCCTCACCCGACGGCGGACCGGTAGTTGCTATTTTAAAAATAAAGCTGTCCCTTCCCTATGCCACGCGTAGGCGATGCGTAACAAAAAGCAGTTTCTACACCCAATCTTTAACCTACGCGCAACTTCGCGCATATAAACGGGGTATTTTGCATAATGAGCGCTTTCCTATCCATTTCCGCAATTCAATCAACCTTTCGAAGATTGGCACAACAACGCGGATTCACATTAACCTGCCTCCTGACACTCGGACTCTGCATTGGAGCGAACATCGCAATATTCTCCGTTGTCGATGCGATCGTACTTCGCCCACTACCTTTTCCAACAGAAGATCGCCTCATAACCGTACGCAACGCCTATCCAGGCGCGGGAGTCGACAAGTCGTCAGCGTCATTGCCCAATTACTACGAACGCAAAGATACGATCAAAGCCTTCGAATCCGTCTCGATCATCCAAGGCGGTAGTGCCATCATAGGTGAAGCTGGTTCGCCTACTCGCATTGAAAGAGGTCGCATTTCATTTGAATTCTTCGACACCCTGGGAGTTCCACTCTTGATGGGACGCTCATTCACTGAAGATGAAATGATGGATGGAAGCGGAAACGTTACCATTCTTACACACTCATTCTGGAAAACCTACTTCGACGAAGATGCAGACATCCTATCGAAGACATTCCAATCAAACGGGCGCTCACTACAAATAATAGGCGTGCTTTCATCCGATTTCCGATATCTCTCAAGCAAGGCGAAATTCTTCATTCCAATCACTTCGAGCATCGAAGATCGCAAGGAGACCAACCGACACTCGAATAACTACAGCTTTATCGCACGCTTGGCGGAGGGAGTTTCGCCTTCAGTTGCTCAAGCTCAAATAGATGCGTTCAACGCGACTCTCATGGAGACCGATCCAGTTGCTCATTTATTAAAGGACGTAGGATTCCACTCGATCGTAGATTCGCTACGCGAAGACCACATTGCGAATATCAAACCCACTCTAATCATCCTTCAAGCTGGAGCTCTCTGCCTTCTTCTAATTGGATGCGTGAATCTGGCGAACCTGTTTCTCGTTCGAGCAACCAACCGATCCAAAGAAATAGCGGTTCGCCGCGCAATCGGAGCGTCGCGACGGCACATTGCTTTGGAATCACTGTACGAATCGCTAACGATTGCCCTGCTTGGCGGTATACTGGGAATTGGCGTAGGAATCATAGGTATCCAACTCCTTGATACTATAGGCGCAAACGAATTGCCCCTCGGAAGCACGATTGCCCTTGATAAACGAGTTATTCTCACATCCTTCTTTGGATCCGTCGTAATAGGCCTGTTCCTAGCGGTACCGATCATCTGGTACTATTTACATGGATCGCTTATAGTATCGCTGCAGTCGGAATCCCGAGGCGGCACCTCAAGTCGCGGAGCCCAACGCGTTCGTCACGGTTTTATCACTATTCAAATCGCCCTATCGTTTGTCCTACTGAGCGGCGCCGGGATGCTTAGCGTAAGCCTAAAACAAGCGATGGAGGTTTCAACGGGATTCAATACTGAGCAGCTGCTCACCGGAAAAATATCCCTTCCCTGGACTCGATACCCCGACACAGAAAAACGCATCGCATTTCTAAATCAACTCATCCCTGCAATCGAATCGCTTCCAGGAATCAGCGAAGTCGGCGTCAACACGAGCCTACCCTTTAGCGGCAACAATAGCGACAACGCCATTACCGTGGAAGGAATCGTTAACGATTCCGAAAACGTAATACGAACCCACTACAATGCGGGCGTCCAAGGAACGTTTTTCAAAGCAATGGGGATACCGCTCAAAGAAGGACGGCTTCTCGACGAATCCGACTACCAAAAGGATAATCGCGTTTGCGTAATCGATGAAGAATTCAAAGCCCATTATTGGTCTGACGACGAAAGCCCAATTGGACGCCGTATCGCCAGCGACGTAAAACTTAACGATGAGAACGCGTATACAATAGTTGGAGTCGTCGGTTCCATAAAACGAGAGGAGGACGACCGCCAGTCGAATCTCGGCTCCGTGTACTTTCCTTTCCGACACCGCGCGCAAAGCAGCTTTTCCCTAGTCGCTCGTGCAGGAATGGATCCTAAATCACTTATGACGGCCGTGCGGAAGACCGTCTTAAACCTAGATCCAGGCCTACCGATTGACGACCTAAGCACAATGGAAGAACGCATCAACGACAGCCTGGTTTCAAAACGCTCTCCCGCTATACTCTCCACGATTTTCGCGGGCGTCGCCTTACTATTGACGGCAATCGGAGTCTATGGAGCCCTTGCTTATGCGGTTGCGCAACGGACCCGTGAGATCGGAGTAAGAATAGCTCTAGGCGCTCGCCCTCAACAGATCACCAATCTTTTCATGAAACAAGGGATACTCCTTCTAGCATCCGGGCTTTCGATCGGCGCAATTGGAGTCTTCGCAATGGGACGCGCGATTCAAAGCATCCTATTCGAGACCGATCCTTTTCACGTCGGTTCGATTCTCGGGGCGACATTGATCATCACTCTGATTTCTCAATTCGCATTCTACCTGCCATCAAGACGCGCCGCTCAAGTCTCCCCACTAGAAGCGCTGAGCTGAACGTTTCCCAAGATTCCTGAAGCGCCGGGGTTGGCGAAACACAAGTCACGCTTCAGGCAGGTATATCTGCGAGATCGGCGTATCACGCCTATCAAGCAAACCGGCTCATTCAACTTTCCTCGATCGAGATACGTCCATTAACCGAACTTAATCTGATATCGGGACCGCCCTCGCCTTTCCATCCATCGAGATGGGCGCCGATCGGAAACCGCAATTTGGATTTCTTTTCGAGACAAACATGGATTTGCCAGATTTCCTGTATCTCAGTGCATAAATCTACATTTTCTCGAAATTCCAAATTGCATCAAGGCTCTGACAGACAATGAAAAGCGCAAGCACCTGTAGATAGATGAACCCCCAGGGCGGGCTCGCCACCTTTTGAATATTCGAAAGAACAGCCCCTCATTGCATCAATCATGAGTTCGTTGTTACAACCGAGCCCAACAGTTGCATAGTTGAATCGATTCGGTACTGTAGCCGGAATCAAATGATATGACTGAAAGTCAAAATCTAGAATTTCAATAAAGCCCCCAATCCCCGTCTATGCCCACAAACGATAATCTCACAAACGAACGATCCACTTTCGTAACGCACCTGGAATGCGGCATGGAAGGCGATCGCTATGAGGCCGACGCGATACATGGCTTATCAAAAGCGGGAAAACCGCTCCTGGTACGGTACGACCTAGATGGTATCAAGAATGCCGTTACTAAAGAAGATCTAGCGAAACGACCTGCCGATCTCTGGCGCTATCGAGAATTTTTACCGGTAAGGAAAAAAGAGAATGTCGTTAGCTTAGGCGAAGTTCATACTCCTATTATCCCCCTGACGAAATTGGCGGCGGGAAAAGGAGAACTTTTAGTTAAAGACGAGGGGCGACTCCCAACCGGATCGTTTAAAGCCCGCGGCCTTTGCATGGCGGTATCAATGGCCAAGGAATTGGGAATCACCAAAGTTGCGATGCCTACTAACGGGAACGCCGGCGCAGCGCTGGCCGCTTATGGGACTCGAGCTGGAATGGACTCCTACATTTTCTGTCCTGAAGACACCCCTACGATTAATGTTCGGGAAATCGCGGCTCAAGGAGCCAAAGTTTGGAGCGTTAACGGCCTCATCAACGACTGCGGCCGAATCGTCGGCGAGGGCAAAGAAGCAATGGGCTGGTTTGATTTTTCGACCCTCAAAGAGCCCTACCGCATCGAGGGAAAAAAGACCATGGGTCTGGAACTAGCTGACCAACTAGGATGGAAGGTTCCGGATGTGATATTCTACCCGACCGGAGGTGGCACTGGTTTAATCGGCATGTGGAAAGCCTTCAATGAATT
The DNA here is from genome assembly GCA_051275055.1 of Candidatus Pelagisphaera sp. Taxonomy (GTDB): domain Bacteria; phylum Verrucomicrobiota; class Verrucomicrobiia; order Opitutales; family Opitutaceae; genus Pelagisphaera. Next base: position 9,103 of record JBNMOQ010000003.1, on the reverse strand, counting down.
GACGCAGATGGGCTGGCTCAAAGGAAAACTCCCTAGAATGGTTGCCGTCCAGGCCACCGGTTGCGCCCCAATCGTCAAAGCCTACGAAGATGGCGAGGAACACGCTCCGCTCTGGAAAAACGCCCACACCGTGGCTGCAGGAATTCGCGTTCCGATAGCTGTAGGAGATTTTTTGATACTCCGTGCCGTTCGCGAAAGTTGTGGTTTCGCAATCGCCGTAGACGACGAATCAATCTCCGCAGGGCTCGACGAAGTTTCCAGGGAAGAAGGATTGCTTCTATGCCCTGAAGGAGCTGCGACCTATGCCGCCTACAAACAATCCTTAGAGAAAGGGCTTATCTCTCCCGACGACACCGCAGTCCTATTCAACTGCGCAACTGGATTGAAATACGAACTGCCACCAGCCGAAGACACTTTGGACTGCACGCAACCTATCAACTATCAAGACCTAGAATAAGTAGTGAGCCGAATTCTAGTAACCGAAGCCGTCACAGGCGAAGCGATGGATCAACTCAGAAGGTACGCTTGCCGCTGCTTCCCACTGCTTATTTGGCGCCGGAACTAAATGCGTCCAATGCTATTCGACGTCCAATACCACGTCCCGCTCCCGTCACTACAACGACTTTCTCTTCCAGTCCAAAACACTTAAGGCTGCTCATAACTAACTCTCCCCAACATATTCAAAAGTTAGCTGACTATCTTCCCATAACGGTGTTTACGGTTAAATCAACTAAAACCACACCGCAACGCAACGTAGCTACGCGAGGAATTCGCGTGGGCCCATTACTACGGGCACGACTAAGCAGGATATGCACAATCGAGTATCTAAAAAATCGCTACAACCGTAGATATTAGTCATTAATGACCGGTGCCAAATAGATGTTCTTGTATTTAACCGAAGTATGATCTCCTTGCAAATGGATTGGGCCAGGAGTCATCGGGTCGGTGTGGACAGCTCCTCCAGTCGGACCTTCGACGGGTTCATTATCGATAACCGTCACTCCATTGAGGACGACCGTTACATGCCGATCAACCAATGTAAGATCATAAGTCTGCCACTGCCCAGGCTCACGACCTGCTTGAACGGATGGGGCAATCCTTCCAAAGATCGAGCCCACTCCTTGGAGGCCCTGCATTCTACTATCCCGATCAACAACTTGAGCCTCATACATGCCGCGCAAATAAACTCCGCTATTGCGGTTTGCATCTATCAGAAATTCGATGTGCATCCAGAAATCATCAAAGACAGCTTCCGTTTGCAAATTTCCAAAAGATCCGGTGGAACCGAAATCCGTCTTCGGAGTGCTATTAACCAGCATGCCATTCTCGGCCTTCCAACCATTCGTTTTGTTAGGATTATACAGGTGCCAGCCCGTCAGGTCCTTGCCATTGAAAAGGGCAATCGGTTGACCAAACCGGACCTTAGATAGATCGGGCCGCTTCGGCATCGAGGGGAATTTCTTTCCCGTGAAGGCAATACGGTTATAAGGTTTCTTCAGGGATTCATTCAAAATCACACCATCCAACTTTCCGTTTTTCAATCCGACGGTGACCGTGTTGGTCGTGACTTCCGGACCGTTTTCCCCTTCGCGCTTAATCTTAATCGGGAAGGTCAAGCGCTTGTTTTTAAATTCCATTATCTTGTGAGGCCCGGCTGATTGAACGTGTACGCGCATGTGAACGACAGGTTCTCCATCCTTCTCCTCCACCTTCAACCAAGCAGGTTCATTAGTAGAGAGGGTTAAGGTCCAGTCGCCGATTAGACCCTTCGGGACCGATTCAGCTAAGGAAGCGCAGGGCAATATTATGCTAGCCAGCAAACAGATCATTCCGAAGAGGAAACCTCCTTTTTGATAACGGTGGATATTATTCATTTTGATCATTTTTTTGGGCAAATTTGTTTGGCCATTCAGAAGGCCGATGGGGTCTGCTCACTAATTCTTCGCTTTATCTACACGAAGATTACCTCGGTTCCACTCTTAAACGCGTAAATGCGATTATTGATATCCTTTCGGCGATAGAGATATCGCCACAAGGTTCAAAAAAACGCGATCCACATTTGTACCTAAGAATTCCATGAATCGACTGAATACCTGATTGTCAGGATCCGCTTCGCGGATACAGGTCGGCCAATGCCGATAAGGTTTTAAGAGGGTCGAGCTCACCCGGAAATAACGAAACCTAATATCGCGGCAGCGACACCTATGTCGCCTTCGGCGACCCTGACCATTCCGTCTGTTGGCGAGATTACTCAAAGCCATCTAAAATTCATTTTAGGTGCTGTTGGAATTGAGAGAAATTGTTTATCAAGAAATCACAGTAAGTAAGCTACAGCATTATCGTGATAAGATTCATGAGGCTACGAAGTGTATTCAACTTATATTACTTCAAACTTCCTCGAAGACCGTTCTCTTCCTTCAGTTTCTTCAGCATCGCTCTCAAACTCTCCGCTTTCTCAGAGAACCGAGCAATTAGTTCCCAAATCATATCCATTGTGAATTGGCTTGGACTTCCCCAGTAGTCCCCTAGCTTTCCTAAACAACCCCATCCTGAAACCAATGCTTCGATGAATCTCTCCCTAACGGATATGCATTCGGACGAATGGATATCCATTGAGCTTTGCGGCTAACGACCCAGCAGATTGCATTTCCTTACCCCTACCACCAACTCGAATTCCTGAAACCTAATTGAAAATGAAAAAGCTCATTCCTCTAGTCGCGCTCGCAACCATGGCTTTCCAGGCTCTCAACGCCGACGTTGTCCGCGAACGAGACATCATCTACCACAAGAACGAGGGCGTCGCATTGACCTTTGATGCCTTCATTCCTGAAAAACCGAACGGCGCCGCTATTATCAAGATAGTAAGCGGTGGCTGGAAATCGAGTCACGCTAAGATCACTGACGACTATTCAAAGCCGTATACCGATAGCGGATACACGGTATTCGCCGTTGTCCATGGTTCGCAACCCCGCTACAAAGTGCGGGACATCATGGGTTTCATGCACCGCGCCGTTCGATTCATTCGCTCGAATGCCGACCAATGGAACATCGACCCAAATCGCATTGGCGTAACTGGCAGCAGCGCTGGCGGTCATCTCAGTTTGATCTTGGCCACCAAAGGAGGCCCTGGGGATCCCAAAGCGAAAGACCCCATTGACCGAGCAAACAGCGCCGTTCAAGCAGCAGCCGTTTTTTACCCGCCCACGGATTACCGAAACTGGGCGGAACCAGGCGACATGGCAGTCGGCGTCGGTAAACAAGCCCGCTGGCAACCTGCCTTCGGCCCCGAGTCTGAAACAGCGGAAGGTCGCGAGGAATTGGGTCACGCGATGTCCTCAATCTACCATATCAGCAAAAGCACCGCTCCCGTTTACATCATCCACGGAGATGCCGATCCCGTTGTGCCGCTATTCCAATCCGAGAGCTTCGGTAAGATCGCAAAAGCGAATGGCGTACCATTCAAACTTGTCGTAAAAGAAGGAGCCAAACATGGATGGAAGAACAAGATTGAAGACGAACCGCAGTTCGTAAAGTGGTTCAACAAGCATCTTCGTCCTTAATCTGAACAATCGCCTCTCAAAGAAGCTTCCCACTCACCATCCTATGCCTCTCTTCCAAAACAAAGCAATTTACCTGACAATTATTGCGATTCTAACGTCCTCGCTTTCTCACGCAGGTCCCAAACTCGCAGTCATGGAATCCGCTTTCGGGAAACGTGTGAAAGTCGAGAACATCGAACTCGCTAAAAAAGCAGGATACGACGGCATACAGATTCTCACTGGCGTTTTGGATGAACGAGGACTACTCCCGCTTTCCTATCCATCGCTCATACGCTCGTTCAAAGAAGCGAGCGTTAAGCACGGAGTAGAAATCGTGGCCCTGTGCGCAGGTGAGATGAACAAACTTCCCTGCTGGAATCCGGAGATGAAGGAGAAAGCGTACAGCACCGGCATCCAATCGATTCAGGCCTGCAAGGCGCTCGACGTCCCAATCTTATTAGTCCCGTTTTTCAACGCTGCTGGTTTCGGCGACGATCCTGAAGATCCAAAATTCAAAGCGGCGACTCGCCTGCTTCGCGTGCTAACCTCCGAGGCAGAAGCCTACGGAGTAACGCTTGGAATCGAATCCAGGACCAAACAGCCCGCCATCGATCACATACTAGCGGAAATCGACAGTCCGTACCTGAAGGTCTACTACGACACCGGGAACATGCTAGTGGTCGGCGAAAACGTCTACGACGTCATCGAGCATTGGGGAGACGAAACCATCTGCCAAATGCACCTCAAATCCTTCGATTCGGATATTGGGACATTCGGAGACGGGAAAACAGATCTTCCTCGCCTCGCAAATTCTATCAGCAAATCCGGATATCAAGGTTGGCTCGTATTCGAACCTGGCCCGGGAAAAAACCGGAAGCTCGGATTTGAATATGCCAAGGAAAATTTGGAACGCATCCAAGGCATGTTGAGCAAGTCTCATTAAGAGGCTGTTAAACAAGTCGAGGTTTGTTCCGCTACCTAATTGTAGGAGCGGGTTTACCCCGCGATAATTCGTGCCTATACTATAAAAATGAAAAATCGCGGGATAAACCCGCTCCTACACTGACCTTTTAACAGTCTCTAAGAAACCATCACGACGCTTTGGCCCCTCAGGCAAAGGTGCATAAAAGCTTCGCCAAATCGCCAACATAGCGTTGAGTGGTTTCCGGATACTTTTCTAGACCAGTAACTGCCCCGCCCTATTTTAGCCTCCACGCCAAAATTAATTTCATGAAACTCCGCCTCCTGCAATCCTGCCTACCCATTATCTTCGCTTCGTTACTCGGGCTATTTTTGTCCGGATGTTCGGAAAGAGACGATACAATCGTCCTTCGCGGAGCCTCTCAATTCGACGAGAGCCACTCCTTCAACAAAACACTGAGAAAATTCGAAGAACTCGTAACGGAATACTACGGCAAGCCGATTCGCGTTGAGATCTATGGGAACAGCGAGCTGGGCCTTGAAAAAGATTACTTCGCCTACATGAGCCAAGGGCTGAGCGTTGATTTCGCGATCGTTTCTCCTTCCCACATGTCTACTTTCTCTAAAGCGGCCCCAATCATGGACATGCCGTTTCTCTTCAGCGATTTGAATCACTGGAACAGAGTACTCGATGGAGACGCCCTGCAGCCTATCGCCGATGACGTCGCAGAAAGGGCCGATGTCAGGCTCATTGGATACGCTGGCGGCGGAACACGCCATCTCATCGTAAACAAACCCGTGAGAAATATGAAGGAGCTAAAAGGCCTCGATATCCGCGTCATGGGAGCTCCAATACAAACTAAAATATTTCAAGCCATCACTGCAGCGCCGACGGTCATCGCCTACAACGAGATCTACAACGCCATACAGACTGGGGTAATCGATGCCGCAGAGAATGAAGCGACTGGTATTCAGCAAATGAAGTTCTACGAAGTCGGCCCTGAGATTTCGCTCACTCAACACGCGATAACCGTTCGGCCTCTTTGCTTCAGCGCAAAAACGCTGCGAAGACTCCCCGAAGATTTGCAAGCGGCTATCATTAAGGCCGGTAAAGAAGCGGGAGCCTACGGGCGCGAAATCGAATCGAAGCTAGACTCTGAGCTCCTTTCGCAAATGGAATCCGAGGGAAAGCTTAAAACACATGTATTCACAGAAAGAGATACGCTTCTCAAGCTCGTAGAACCGATAAAGGAAGCCTTCGCTGCAGATGTCGACGCCACTGACGTACTTGAGCGGGTGAACAGTCTACGCTAGTCGCTACTGACCTCGATCTCAATGGATTCATTCATAGACAGTTACTATCGTTTATTAAGGCGCATATTGACCGTTCTAATGGGGTTCTTGATATTGCCGGTTACCCTTCAGATCATCTCCCGCTACACAGGACTTATCCCGCGTTACATTTGGACTGAAGAGGTTGCTCGGTTTTGCTTTGTTTGGATTATCATGATTGGAGCGATGATCGCCGTTCGAGATAACTCCCATTTCGATGTCGATCTCCTACCTCACCCCAAGACAAAGCGAAGCCAAGGAAAACGAAACCTAATCGTCCATATAGCGATCGCCGTCTTGGCGTTGTTCTTTTCCTACTACGGCGTAAAGTTCGCCCAAATTGGATACATCCAAAACTCTGAAATGAGTGGGATAAATATGATCAGCATCTATATCTCGTTTCCCTTAGCAGGATTCACTTGGCTGCTTTTCGTGGCTGAAAAAATTGCTGAGGATATTCGAATGATAAGGAACCCCGGGAAGGGACCTTCTTTATGAGTGCGGGAGAAGTATCTCTACTTCTATTCGGCGCTTTCGCCATTCTGATTGCGCTTCGGGTACCAGTCTCGTTCGCGCTCGGACTGGCCTGTATTCCTGTCTTTATTCTCGATCCTCGGATGACTCCAATCGTGTTGCTACAGGAGATGTGGAAATCATACAATGCGTTCATCCTCCTGGCAGTCCCCTTCTTTCTCCTTGCAGCCAACTTAATGAATGCCTCCGGAATTACGGAGCGACTAGTCGGCCTGGCTCGCGCTTCCGTTGGACATCTTCCTGGAGGTCTCGGCCATATCAATGTGATGGTGAGCATGCTCTTCGCCGGAATTTCGGGTTCCTCGACTGCGGACGCGGCGGGCATAGGATCTCTAATGATTCCCGCCATGAAAAAGCAAGGATACGACACGAGCTTCTCCGTCGCCATCACTGCGTGTTCTTCTGTAATGGGAGTTATCATACCGCCGAGCATTCTGATGATCGTTTGGGGAGGGCTTATGTCCGTATCGATCGGCGGCCTATTTCTCGCGGGAGTCGTTCCAGGATTTCTCATGGCCCTATTCATGATGACAACCGTTTTCATATATGCCAAGATCCGCAACTACCCCATCTATCAGCGAGCGTCCCTCAACGAATTCATTCAGGCAGTCGGGAGAGCTGTATTCGCGCTGGTAACACCAGCGATTATCGTTGGCGGTATCATAATGGGATTTTTCACACCTACCGAAGCCTCCGTAGTTGCGGTGATTTATTCAGCGATTCTCGGCGGACTCATTTATCGAAAAATCGATTTCAATGGATTCCGAAAAGTCCTCTACGAATCAGCGAGTCTGGCTTCCATATCCCTTTTTTGCATTGGCACCGCTTCCGCGTTTGGATGGCTCCTCGCCTACTACCGAGTCCCACAAGAACTCGTCAATGTGCTAGCGGGTTTCGGCACGGGACCGATCGCTACAGGCTTTATCATCGCCCTGGCGTTCCTCGGAATCGGAATGTTCATCGACGCGATTCCGGCTATTATCATACTAGGAACGATCCTCCTTCCTCTCGCGACCAAAGCAGGAATACACCCGATACATTTTGCCATAATTGGAGTCATCTCCCTCGCATTCGGCTTGGTCACGCCTCCCTACGGACTCTGTCTGCTAATTTCGTGCTCCCTTGGAAAGATCAAGATGGTTCATGCAATCAAGGACGTTGCGATCATCCTCATCCCCATGTTCATTCTCCTGGTACTCGTGATCCTCTTCCCAGATATGATCCTTTTCCTACCTCGATGGCTTGCACCCAACTTTCTTTAGAGACTGTTAAATAGGTCGCATTTTCTTCGAGCAGATCAACTGTAAGGCGGGTCGCTGACCCGCCGTTTAAAAGAAAATGTCGCCTCAGCGAGACGACCTACAAACCCGAACCATTCAAAATTCACCGTATTGAGTTTCAATTGTAGTGTTCATCCCATTTACTAAACAGCCTCCTAGAGAAACCACTGAACACCTGCTTCATATCGACAAGATCCGATTCTTCCCTCGTAGTGGAAAGCGCTTCCATCTACCAACACTCACTTTAAGAGAGCTAAATGCCTGAGATCGAAAAGAAGAAATCGAAAGACCATATCGATTTTCCGGTCAGTTGGCATCAAGACAGCTACCGAGTGGTTTCAAAAACGCGGCGTAGTTCCGTCGAGAAATTCCGAATCTCGCTGAATCCCTATTTCCTCGGGATCAACCAAATCGCGATAGACGCACCCATTAGTCACCCGTCTCATCAACACTCCAGCTTCGAACTAATAGTCGTCACAGATGGGCCCTACCGCTGCCACCTGAACGGGGAAGCCATCAAACTAAATACCGGCGATTGCCTTCTCATAAAACCAGGCGATCTCCACGAAGTGGACTGCCGCCCCGGCCAACAACACTACGTTTTGCAATTCGACCTGGAGGAAAAAGAACTCGGAGCAAACCGAAGCATCTTTGTTTTCAATCGCACGATCAATTCCGTCGACCAAGCATTCGCTGCACGTTTCGACGAGATAGAACCCTTGCTCAAAAACATTGCCTCTCAATCCAAGCGCGAACATCGCTTCGCATCGGAAATTCAAGACTCTCTAACGGAATCGCTTTTCTGGACTCTTATTAGTTACATCCCCGAAGATAGACTCGCCCCTGCGTTCCGCAAGATGTCCAGCGACCAGCGCTTTATGGACAAACTAGAACGAATAGCCCGAAGCAACTCCGCTAAACACCTAACGCTGGATACACTGTCCGAGCTAATGGAAGTTAGCAAATCAACCCTCGCAAAGCGCTGCTCCACGCTCCTCGGCGAATCCCCAAGCCACTACCTCCTCCGTGGAAAAATCGATCTCGCAGTCAAATTGCTATCCACAACCAACATGCGAATAAAAGAAGTCAGCTTCGATCTAGGCTTCCAGAACCCCTATCATTTTTCACGCGTCTTCAAACGTGTCACTGGCCACTCCCCAAGCGAATTCCGAACGGCTAATTCCGCAAGTGACAAAAGGTAGGGCAGCATCGCCCTCCTACTCATGCATTAGAAAGGCTTTTGCGTCCGAAGAGCCTTCGCCTTTCCAGCCGTAGAAGAGAAGCATTCCATCGACTAGCGTACCATCTGGCTTTCTGACGGACTGAATATTGTTGTATTTCCATCCTGGGTACAGTGATTCATCCGGCGTTAGGTCTCTGGCTTTACTCCAAGAGTTTCCCTGATCGGTCGATGTCCATTCCTCAATGCTTCCGCCTCCGTATCTATCCATATCGGCTTCGGCCTCGAAATAGCCGTCACCGGCAAGAAGAAAAGCG
>JBNMOQ010000002.1:0-77818 GCA_051275055.1 Candidatus Pelagisphaera sp. | reverse complement strand
CATCCACAAACCGCCGTTTTTCGATGGCTTCTCGATGGAAGTTGGCGTGATCAAGCCGATCGAAGGCATGCGTCCGTTGGCAATCATGGGCGATTCGGTAACGACGGATCACATTTCTCCAGCCGGAGCTTTCAAGGCGGAAACCCCAGCGGGGCAATTCCTCAATTCAAAGGGAGTCGAAGCAAAGGATTTCAATTCCTACGGATCGCGTCGCGGTAATGATTTGATCATGACACGCGGTACATTTGCCAATGTTCGGGTAAAGAACCTGATGGCAGATGGCAAAGAAGGCGGCTACACGAAGGTTATGCCGGAAGGCGAACCCGCTTCGATTTACGATGCGGCCCAAGTTTATAAAGAACGTGGCGTGCCTTTGATCGTGTTTACCGGAATCGAGTACGGAACCGGTAGCTCGCGCGATTGGGCGGCGAAAGGAACGAGTCTTCTCGGAGTCAAGGCGGTCGTAGCTCGTAGCTATGAGCGTATCCACCGGTCTAATCTCCTGGGAATGGGCGTCTTGCCACTCGAATTTCCCGAAGGCATGAGCGCTCAGTCGCTTGGCCTCGATGGTTCTGAAATCGTATCGCTTCCAGGACTCGACGATAATCTCAAGCCGCAACAAATGCTCACTGCAATAATCGAGCGAGCCAATGGCGAAAAGGAATCGATCGAACTGAAAGTACGAGTTGATACCGCGATCGAAGTGGAGTACCTTCGAAACAATGGGATCCTGCCATATGTCTTGAGGGATATAATTAAGGCGTCGGACTAAATGGTTTGTCGCTTTTGACAGGTCTCAAGTAGCGAAACGATAAGTAAACAATGGCAAGCGAGGCACCAATCTTTCTAGTCGATCCTAGTTCTAACCCGGTAGCGGTTAAGATTCTAGGCCGTGCTTCGTTTCAAAACGTGCTTCCGCTCAAGGACTTTCTAGCCAAATCGTATACATCGGGAAAGCGTAGCTTCGTCTTCGATTTTTCCGATTGCACGGGAATGGACAGCACAGTCCTTGGCGTTCTGGCGGGTTGCGCATTGGAGCTGCGACGTTTGGAGCCGAAAGGTTCCTTGGTTTTGGCGAAACTAAGCGAGCGCAATCGAGATCTTGTTCGCAATTTGGGACTGCACCGCATCGCGACCTTGGACGAAGGTGGAGATTCCGTTTCCGCGGGTGGGGCTAGCCAATCCCTATCGGGTCCTCAGCTTGACGAACTAGCCAATGCCCGTTTGTGCTTGGAAGCTCACGAGAACCTCGTCGAAGCCGATTCCGGAAATCAGGCCAAATTCCAAGACGTAATCGACTACCTAAAAGGTCGTGTCGACGACGCTTAGCTCTCCAATCAATTCGTTCCCCCCAAGCGGGAGCTCAGAAAGATGCTAGTAGCTCTTCCGGTCGATGGTTTCGCTAGCTTTAAAGTTACAACGTTGTAACTTTAAAGGTAAGTGAAGGGTGTCTTTATGTTGTCGTGTTTTGAGGAAGGTTTTAGGACTTCCTGCGACGAACCAAGACTAATACCCCGAGTCCGAGACCTAGCAGCATTGCAGTTGCTCCGTTGTCGGGAACTGCTCCAGGCGAGTGAGCTGTGAGTACGCGGATGTAATCGCCGGGATTGCCTGCGTACCAACTGACATCGAGCTTTTTGCCAGTAAAGCTTACAACATCTCCAGACTCAAGTCCTCGTAAAGTGGGTTCTTCGTAGTTCACACCGGTATTCGCAAGGTAGTCGCTAAGCCCCAGCGATACTTTGCTAGTGAATATGGCTAGGATGTTGGCGTCGAATGTTACCCATCCAGTTTGCGATTGCCCTCCATTCGGATCGAAAAAGATGTAGTGACTGGCGACGATCGTTCCAGCCGTAAGGTCGGGACCAATTTCCGGATCTAATCCACCGACTCCTACAGCGACATTCTGATCTTCATTGAAACCGTATAGATTGCTGTCGTTGAAATTATTGTCTCCAACGGTGTTGAGAGGAGTGGATCCAGATAGCGGTACGGCTAATTTGAAAAAGGATCCGGAACCCGAGGTAACGGCTCCATCGATAATAATGGCTTGAGCAACTTGACTCGAGAACGCGATAATGGCGAAGGATATGATTTGGAGCGTTTTGTTTTTCATAGGTTTAAAATGGGGAGTGTCTTGAACGCTACGTTTACAGCAGATTTTATTCCATTGATGGGGACTAAAAGTTATGGGAATCGCTAAGTATCAGATAATCAAATGATTGCGGATTTTGGATTTTTTAAATTCGTTTTGATGAACTCTTATTAGCGTTGGATTTGTTGACGATAGTTTATTGCGGTAGTGTTGTGGATTCAGGTAAGTCATTGTCTGCCTGTGGGTTGTGGATTGATTCTTTTAGTGTAAGAATAACCGACGAAAATTCGTTGTACCGAGTCAGTTGCTCTTGGTTATACCAGAAATAGGATCGATTGACCTGATTTGCTCGCAGAGCATTCTTGTCCAGCTCTAGCAATTAGGAACGTATTCGCATTGATATCTTACGTTTGTATTTCGATTGCTTCCTCAGTGGGCTCTCTGAATGATTCCGGCCATTATGAGCGGGATTGCAGCAGAAGATATCGATAAGGAAGCATTGCCGAATGCTCAGGGACATTTTGGGGATTTTGGTGGTAGCTATGTTCCAGAAACCTTGGTCACGGCGTTAAGGGATTTGGGCGAGGAATACGACCGTGCCAAAGTCGATCCGGAATTCAATGCCGAATTGGATTATTTCTTGGAGGAATATGCAGGACGTCCGACGGGGCTTTATTATGCCGAACGTTTGACTGAGAAATTGGGCGGGGCGAAGATTTATTTGAAGCGCGAGGATTTGCTTCACACTGGTGCTCATAAGATTAACAACGCGATTGGTCAGGCTTTGTTAGCGAAGCGAATGGGAAAGAAGCGGGTGATAGCGGAAACGGGAGCGGGTCAGCATGGCGTGGCAACCGCGACAGTCTGCGCGAAATTGGGTCTCGAATGCGTGGTCTACATGGGAGCGGTCGATATGGAGCGCCAGAAGCTGAATGTTTTCCGAATGGAGCTTTGCGGAGCAGAAGTGCGTCGTGTCGATAGTGGACAGAAGACGCTGAAGGATGCGGTCAACGAAGCGATGCGCGATTGGGTAACCAATGTTCGCGACACGCATTATATTTTGGGATCAGCCTTGGGGGCTCATCCGTACCCGATGATGGTCCGGGATTTTCACCGAGTAATTGGTCAAGAAGCCCGCGAGCAAATCATGGAGAAGGAAGGCCGTTTGCCGGATGAAATGATCGCCTGCGTGGGCGGCGGTTCAAATGCAATTGGGCTTTTCTATGAATTTTTGGACGAACCGAATATCCGGCTCGTTGGCGTGGAAGCCGGTGGTCACGGGATTAAACTGGGCGAACACGCAGCTCGTTTCGAAGGCGGTCGTTTGGGTGTGTTGCAAGGGTGCAAAACCTACATCTTACAGAACCCGGATGGACAGATCGAGTTGACCCATTCGATCTCGGCGGGATTGGACTACGCGGCGATTGGTCCAGAGCACGCCTACTATCGCGATCTAGGACGGATCGATTATGCTTATGCGACTGACGATGAAGTATTGGAAGCATTTCAGCTGCTTTGTCGAACCGAAGGGATTATTCCTGCGTTAGAATCGACGCATGCATTGGCGTATACGATCAAACGAGCGCCTGAAATGGCTAAGGATAAGATCATTGTAATGAACCTGAGCGGTCGGGGTGATAAGGATGTAAATCAGGTAGCCAAATTTTTAGGACACGACGTATGAGAAGCATGACAGGATTTGGCCGCGCCGAGCGGAGTGCCGCCGGAATTTCGATTTCGTTGCAAGTATCGTCGGTTAATCGAAAGAACATGGAGGTCGTTTGTTCGCTTCCAAAGGAATTTCAGCACCTCGAGCGTAAAGTTGTGGAAGCCACTCGAGCTCGGGCAGGTCGCGGGCGTTTTCAGTTTTCCTTGGAAATCCGCAATGAGCGAAACGTCGCTGCAGGCTTGCCAACCGATGAGCAGATCGATGCTGGGTTAGATCGTTTGAAGAGCATTCTGGAACGCCATGGATCACCTTATGCAGTCGATGCGGGGACAATCGTGAATTTGGCCAAGTTGATTGAGACGGAAACTCCGAAGTTACCTGAAGAGGTCGTGGGGAAGTTGCTATTGGGCAGCGCCGAAGCTGCGTTGGACGATCTTATAGCGATGCGAGAGCAAGAAGGCGCGGCATTGAAACTAGATTTGGAAACGCGTTGTCGGTTGATTTCGGATACGGTTGCCGAGATTAAGAAAATGGCTCCGGATATGGTAACTAAGTATCGGGAGAAATTGCATGAGCGTTTGACGAAATCTGGATTGGAAATCGATTTTGATGACGAACGTGTGCTGAAGGAAATTGCTCTGTATTCAGATCGAAGCGACATCTCCGAGGAGATGACGAGATTGGATAGTCACTTTGAACAATTTGCTGAGTTACTTAACAAAAACGAGCCGGTGGGGCGCTCAATTGAGTTCCTCGTTCAGGAAATTGGTCGCGAGATTAACACGACGGGCAGCAAGTCCTGTTCGATCGAAATCTCCAAAAATGTTCTCGCGATGAAGAACGAACTCGAACGGATTCGTGAACAAGTCGCTAACGTAGAGTAGCCGCTATTCGGCTAATTTTGTTTCCTCAGGTTCGAGGAAGGAGAATAGAACGTAGAGGGCGACACCAACGGTAATACCGGAATCGGCTATGTTGAAGCTGGGCCAGTACCAATCATTTATATGGAAATCGAGGAAATCAACGACATGACCATATAGGAAGCGATCGATTACGTTGCCAAGGATTCCGCCGATTATCAGTCCGAAAGCCCACTGAGATTGGATTCGTTCTAATTGTAGGGTATTGCGAAAAAACCAGAGCATCGCGAGTGCTAGTAGGCCGATTATTGCCAGAATCTCGCTGTGACCGCTGAAGAGACTCCATGCGGCACCCGTGTTTCCAACGTGTACGAGATTGAAGAATCCCGGGATGACTTCAATGCACTGAGGCGGGTAGAATGCTCCGAAAGGTAGAGCGTCGATGATGAGCAATTTGGTTACTTGATCCAACACGAATACAAGCAGAGCCAAGCCGAGTAGGAGTTTATACGCGGCAAGGCTTCGCATCGAAAGTGTGGATACTGAAATGATTTCTAGTCCGAATCCGAGTCGCCGGTCGATATAGCGTCGTCGGAAGTGGCGTCAGCAAAGATACCGCCTCGTTGTACGCTACGCGTTTGATTCTTTTCGAGTTGTTTCTGCGTCTCTAGCGAGTAGCGGGTGAACGGCACTGCAAGCAGGCGCTCTTCGCGGATTTGTTTACCGGTCATTTCGCAAATGCCGTATTTGCCAGCGAAAACACGTTCGATTGCCGCTTCGATTTCGGTGAGGGCGTCCTGTTCGCTGGATACCATACTGAGAGCGAAGTCACGGTCAAATGTCTCGGTTCCGGCATCGGCCATATGCTGGCTGTAGCTGGAAAGATCGCCTGAGTCGTCCTTGCTGGAGCGTTTGAGAGTTTCTTCGGTGTGCAGATTTAAACCGGACTTTACGTGGTCCCGTAGATTTACCAGCAGTTCGTAGAACTTTTTGAATTTCTTTGCGACGGGCCGCGTTTCGACTGGAGTGCTCGTAGTTGCGATCGGATCGAAGCCAAGTATGTCGAACAAAGATGCAGCGCCGAGGACGCGTTTTTCCGTCTTTTGCTCCGCTTCTTCGACAGCCTGCTGGGCTTTTTTCTTGGCAGCGATTTTTTTGGCTACTGCTTCGTCGTCATTCGAACGCTTCTTGGCGACCAATATGGCGTCCTCGAGCGAAAACCCTGCGGATGCGCTAGCGGCTTTTTTCTTAGTGACTGGTTTTTTGACGCTGGTCGATGCAACTGCTTTCTTTGAGGCAGTCTTTTTTACAGCGGCTTTTTTTGCGGTACTTTTCTTTTCGGGCATTATTTGAGACAGTTAGAGTATGGCTTCGGCGCAGCGAGGGCAGAGCTCTTCGTTTTCCGTTTCGTTATGGAGATTTGGATACCATCTCCAACAACGGGGACAACGACCACCAGTAGCCTTGTTTACAGTTATTGTTAGTTCCTCATCGGATGTTTCCGCGAGTTCGACACGCGATACGATGAAGAGTTCTTCAAGAAATTCTTTGTATTTGGAAAGCAGTTGAAAGGTTGGGTTACTTACGTTTCCTGAGAGTGAAACGTAGGCATCGAGCGATCTGCCGATATCGCCGTTCTTGCGAAGGCTCTCGAGCTTTTCATTCACCGAATCGCGAAATGCGAGCAAGTCGGTGAATTCTCGAGAGAGCGCTTCGTCTCGCCAAGCACCGGCTTCGGTTGGCCAACCTTGAAGGGCTAAGGAATCGTCGATGAAATCCTTATCTGCCACGAAATAGCTCCAAGCTTCATCGGTGGTGAATGGGAGAACGGGACCAAGCACGCGAACGAGTGTCCGGAAAACGTGATAGATCGCGGTTTGCGATGAGCGTCTTACTGGGTGATTTTCGGCGAGCGTGTAAAGACGATCTTTAAGGATGTCGTGATAAAGCGCTGAAAGAGTGACCGAGCAGAAATGGTTGCAGAGTTGGTAGACTCGGTGGAATTCGTAGGTCTCGTACGCTTCTTCACAAGCCTCCGACAGGGCAGCAGCTTTATCGAGTGCCCAACGGTCAATCTCGTGCAGTTCTTGAACTGGCATGCCGTGCTTCTGGATGTCGAAGTCGAAGAGATTGGAAATCTGGAAGCGCATAGTGTTGCGCATGAGACGATAGGCATCGCTGATCGTCTTGAGGATTTCCTCGCCCATCGATACGTCATTACGGAAGTCAGTCGATGCAATCCAGAGACGCACGATATCCGCTCCGAATTTGTCCATGTAATGTTCCAAGGTCATAGCGCCTTCGCTCTTGGAGAGCTTGGTGCCGTCTTGGTTGACGATGAACCCGTGAGTCAGGATTTTCTTAAAAGGAGCGGCGCCTTCGCGAATGATGCCGGTCCAGAGTGAAGATTGAAACCATCCGCGATGTTGGTCGCTACCTTCAAGGTAGAGATCGCAAGGCCATTCGAGGTCTTCGTTCTTTTTTAGAACTGCGAAATGGCTGGAGCCCGAGTCGATCCAAACGTCGAGCGTATCGGTACCGGCTTTGAGGGTCTTGCCTTGCCAGCTTTCGGGAATCTCGATCCCTTCGAGAAGTTCTTCGGTGGTAGCTGTGTACCAGAGATTGGTGCCAACTTTTGCGATTTTGTCGGCGATTGCTCGGACGACGCTAGCATCCAAATAGCCAATCCCATCTTCGTCGTAGAATGCGGGAATCGGGACGCCCCAGGAACGTTGGCGGCTGATGCACCAATCGGGTCGTGATTCGACGGCGCCGCGGATGCGTTTTTCGCCCCAATCGGGAATCCAGTCGACTTTGCCGATGGCATCGAGGGCCTTTTGGCGATGGCCGTTTTTGTCGAGGGCGACAAACCATTGGTCGACGGCTCTGAAAATAACCGGCGTTTTCGAGCGCCAACAATGTGGATAGCTGTGAGAAATCTTCTTTTTCTTTAGAAGAGCGCCAGCTTCGACGAGGGCTTTGAGGACTTTGCCATTGGCTGGAACCCAGTTGTCTTTCTCGAGAACGGATGCTCCAACTAGAAATTCGGGTACTTGGCCGTCGTCGTCGTATTCTCCGTGGTCGTTGACGGGGCAGTAGATATCGAGACCGTATTTGAGACCGGTTAGATAGTCATCCTGTCCGTGTCCTGGCGCTGTGTGAACGCAACCGGTACCGCTTTCGGTAGTTACGTATTCTGCTAGAACTATTGGGCTGGCTCGGTCGATGAACGGGTGGCGTGATTCGACGCCTTCCAACGTTTCGCCTTTGACGGTTTTAACGATCTTCCAGTTTTCGAGTCCGCAATCGTCGGCGAATTTTTCGGCGAGATCGTTAGCGACTATGAAAACGCGATCTCCTGATTCGACGAAAGCGTAGTCAAGGCGCGGGTGTACGGCTACGGCCAAGTTGGCCGGAATCGTCCAAGGCGTCGTTGTCCAAATGACAACTGAAAGCGGTTTTTCGATCTCGAATTTCGCTTTGTCGGGAATGTCGAATGCTACCCAGATCGAAGGACTGGAATGATCCTTGTATTCGATTTCCGCTTCGGCGAGGGCTGTTTCGTAGGGAATCGACCAGTAAACGGGCTTCTTGCTGCGGTAGACCAGGTCGGAATCTACGAAAGATGCGAGGGTGCGGAGAATCTCCGCTTCGTAGGCAGGATGTTTAGTTTTGTACTCTCGATCCCAGTCTCCCAAAACGCCGAGGCGTTTGAATTGGCTGCGTTGGACATCGATCCAATGCTCGGAAAATGCATCGCATCGGTCGCGTAAATCCTCTGTGGAGAGCTCTTTGCCTTCAGCTTTTAGCTCTTTGGAAACCTTGGTTTCGATCGGTAGTCC
Source organism: Candidatus Pelagisphaera sp. (assembly GCA_051275055.1). Classification (GTDB taxonomy): domain Bacteria; phylum Verrucomicrobiota; class Verrucomicrobiia; order Opitutales; family Opitutaceae; genus Pelagisphaera. Next base: position 69,352 of record JBNMOQ010000002.1, on the reverse strand, counting down.
GTGACAATCCCAGCCTGGGACGTAGGGAGTACGGAAACCGCGAGCGGCTTTGTAGCGAAGGGTTATTTCCTTTAAAGTCTTATTGAGGGCGTGACCGAGGTGAAGATCTCCATTCGTAAACGGAGGTCCGTCGTGCAAAATGAACGAAGGTCCATTGGCGTTATGCGCCTGAATCTTCTTGTAAAGATCGATGGATTCCCAGTGTTCGACACGAGCTGGTTCGCGCTTGCCGAGGTTGGCCCGCATGGGGAAGGCGGTAATCGGGAGTTTAAGCGTATCTTTGTAGTTATCAGCCATGCCCTAGATGAAGAATGCGCGGATATTGTCCATCGACCTCTGGCTGTCAAGGTTGGAGGTAGAAGGCTTGGAAAATATGTGCGGACGTGGGCGGAAAAGGTCGGATTCTCGCTGGTTCTCGAGGAGAAATAGAGAAGATTTACCTTCTATATTAAAGAGACTGGGGATTGCAGTTGCATTCTTTCCAGAGATTTGCCCAATGTTCGCGCTTTTCGTGGTTCATCTCTAATTAGACCATATCCAATAAAATGAAACGTACGCATCATTGTGGCCAACTTCGTGGAAACGACGTTGGAAAATCGGTATCGTTGATCGGGTGGATTGATTCCATTCGCGATCACGGCGGTATTCTCTTCATAGACTTGAGAGACCGTGAAGGCTTGACGCAAGTTAAGGCGAATCCGCATAGCGACGATAATGCGTTCAACGACTTGGTTCGTACCTTGAAGGACGAATCGGTTATTGAGATCGAGGGAGTCGTAGAAACTCGCGAAGGAGATAATATTAATTCGGGTTTGCCGACCGGCGAGATCGAGGTCGATTGCACAACTGTTGTCGTTCACAACATCTCCGAAACGCCGCCGTTTCCAATCGACGACGAGAAAGGCGACAAGGTAAACGAGGATCTTCGTTTGAAGTACCGTTACCTCGACCTGCGTCGTGGCAAAATGCGCCGGATGCTCAAGCTACGTCACGAAACGTCTCGGGCAATTCGCCATTTCATGGACGAAGAAGGTTTCTACGATGTGGAAACGCCGACTCTATTTAAGAGCACTCCAGAAGGAGCTCGCGAGTATTTGGTACCAAGCCGTATCCAGCCGGGTCATTTCTACGCGTTGCCGCAGTCGCCGCAGCAGTTCAAGCAGATGCTGATGGTTAGTGGCGTTGAGCGGTATTATCAGATCGCTCGTTGCTATCGCGACGAAGATTTGCGGGCCGATCGTCAGATGGAATTTACGCAGCTCGATATCGAGCTTTCGTTCATCGATCGCGAAGACATGTATGCTTTGGTCGAAGGGTTGATGAAGCGCGTTTGGAAAGAAACGCTCGGAATCGACCTTCCTACGCCGTTCCCTCGCATGCCTTTCCAGGAAGCGATGGATAAGTACGGGGTTGATAAACCGGATACGCGTTTCGGTTTGGAGATCGAGGATTTCTCGGACGTATTCGCGGCTTCGTCTTTCAAGGTATTCTCTGGCACGGTCAAAAAGGGTGGCGTGGTTAAAGCTTTCAAGGCGCCGACGCTAGCTGACGTGACTCAAGGCGAGTTGAAGAATCTCGAAGAAGTCGCCAAATCGCTCGGAGCGAAAGGCCTGGCTTTTATTAAGATAGAGGATGGCGAGTGGAAGTCGCCTATCGTTAAGTTTTTCTCGGACGAAGAGAAGGCGGCGTTGAAAGAGCGTTTGTCTTTAGAAGAAGGAGACATCGTATTCTTTGCGGCTTCGGAATGGGAGCAGGCTTGTGCGATCTTGGGCAGAACGCGTCTCGAATGCGCAGAGCTTTTGAAGAAGCGCGGTAAGTTGGAGATTCCTTCGGATCAGTTCAATTTCTTGTGGGTGGTGGAATTTCCATTGATGGTCTACGAAGAAGAGCATGGGCGTTACGTTTCATCGCATCATCCGTTCACTTCTCCGGTTGCTGAGGATATTCAGTATTTGGATTCAGACCCTAAGCGGGTTCGCGGGCAGCATTATGATTTGGTGCTCAATGGCGTTGAGCTTGGTGGCGGCAGTATTCGTATCCATCAGGCGGAGCTTCAGAAGAAGGTATTCGAAGACGTGCTCAAGATTCCGGCGGATGTCGTTGAGAGCCGTTTTGGCTACATGCTAGAAGCCTTCAAGTACGGTGCGCCTCCGCATGGCGGGATCGCGTTTGGCTTGGATCGTTTGGTTATGATTTTGAGCGGCGTGGCAAGCATTCGCGAAGTGATTGCATTCCCGAAAACTCAGAAGGGCCAGTGCTTGATGACTGATAGCCCAAGTCGAGTTACTGACAAGCAGCTCAAAGAACTCCACATCGAGGCACTCGATATGGATGAGGATGCTGAATAAGTTTAATCGTTAGTTTTCGTTCTTCTAAGGCCGCTCTAAATTGAGCGGTCTTTTTTGTGCCCGCTTCCCTGTGCTCAAATTTGAGCGTATTCGGGAGTGGGAGGTTATTAATGATCATTCGTTTTCTGCTCTAGCTGGGCAGCATGGCGAATGTTCAGTCGGTTGATCGAGCTGGCATGCCAGTTGCTAAAGGAGGCATGTCACCGGACCTGCAAGCCGCAGCTTCCCTTTCTGAATACTAATATCAAACGAACGAAATGAAAAAACTCCCTCATCTAGTACCTGGATTATTGCTCGCCGTAGTGGCAGCAACTCCAGCCATGGCTCAAGAAGCGACGGTCGAGTCGGTGAGCGCCAAAGTCGACTTTTTCGTCGGCAACCTTTGGCTCCTTATCGCGGCAGCTCTCGTTTTCCTAATGCACTTAGGATTCGCGACTCTTGAAGCGGGCCTTACTCAGCAGAAGAATACGGTGAACATCTTGTTCAAAAACGTATTCATCATTTGCATGGGTACCTTGGCCTACGCTCTCTGGGGATTCAATGCGATGTATCCAGGAGATTTCAATGGTTTCTTCGCGGCGGGCTCGCCAATCGCTAATGCTTTTCTCGATGAAGCATCCATCGGCGCCAATCTAACAGCAGAAGGTTACGGTTATCCTTATACGTATTGGACTGACTTCATTTTCCAGGCGATGTTTGCGGCAACAGCTGCCACGATTATTTCGGGTGCAGTTGCTGAGCGGATCAAACTCGGTAGTTTTATGGTCGCAGCGACGGTTATCGTTCTAATCGGCTATCCTGTTACCGGTTCTTGGGAATGGGGCGGCGGATGGCTCGACCAAAAGGATTTCGCAGATTTCGCTGGTAGCTCGTTGGTTCATGCGTTTGGCGGATTCGCTGCGTTGGCTGCGGTTCTCATTCTAGGACCAAGAAGAGGGAAATACGGCAAGGACGGCAAAATTAAGCCTATTTTGGGTCATAGCATGCCTTTGGCTACGATTGGAGTATTTCTCCTTTTCCTCGGTTGGTTCGGGTTCAATGGCGGATCGGTTCTTAGCGGCGATCCTGCAGCAGTATCGCAAGTTTTCGTAACGACAGCTCTCGCGGCCTGTGGCGGTGGACTTGCTTCGATCTTCATCTCTTGGGTTGTTCTCAAGAAACCTGACCTTTCCATGGCTCTTAACGGTATCTTGGCTGGTTTGGTTGGCATTACTGCCGGAGCGGATGTTATGGGAGCTTGGGGTGCGGTCCTAGTAGGCCTCACTTCAGGAGTCATTGTCGTCTTCTCGATTATCTTTTTCGACAAGGTCAAGGTCGACGATCCAGTTGGAGCGATCTCGGTTCACGGCGTATGTGGAGTTTGGGGTACTTTGTGCGTAGCGATCTTCGGATTGGACTCAGTCACTGAAGCCGCAGGCATTACCTTCGGCGTACAGTTGCTTGGCGCGGCATCGGTTTCCATCTTCGCATTCGTATTCTCCTTGGTTGTATTCTCGATCGTTAAAGCGATTTTTGGAATTCGCGTATCGGAAGAAGAAGAATTCGAAGGTTTGGATATCAGCGAACATGGTCAGGAAGCGTATCCAGACTTTAGCGTTTCAACCCGTTAACTCGCTCGAAAAGCTAAGTAACACATTTACTTGCATTTACGTAAGCGATTCAATTACATCAGCAATCAACCTCAAAGGATATTTCCATGAAACTTGTCGTAGCAATTATCAAGCCGTTTAAGTTGGAGGAGGTCAAAGAAGCCCTTTCAGAAGTCGGTATCGAAGGAATGACGGTAACCGAAGTCAAAGGCTTCGGACGCCAAAAAGGACATACGGAGATCTATCGTGGTAGTGAATACACGGTCGATTTCCTGCCCAAGGTGAAGATCGAAATCGCGGTTCAAGACGAAGCTGTCACGCAGGCAGCCGAAGCGATTGTCAAAGCTGCCAAGACTGGCAAAATTGGCGATGGTAAGGTTTTCGTCCTGCCCCTCGAAGAAGCGATCCGGATCCGTACCGACGAACGTGGTGAAACCGCGCTCTAGGTCGTCCTAAGAGTATTCTCTAGCAAATAATTTCAAGTCGGTCTTCTGAAAAGGGGACCGGCTTTTTTGTGTCTTATGCGCTGGTTTTGGTAGAGGCCGATCATCTGGGCGGCCACTGATCGCACTTGGTGCATACGCGTCAGCTTAGGTCTATCTGGTCAACCGTCATTGCAGATCCCACACGAGTCCCTCGCGTAGCTACGTTGCAGCGCTGGGTGGCTCTATCTCGTTCAAGCTGGGATCAAGAGGAAGGATGCGATGGGCTGAGATCGAGAGAGCGGCGGTTTAGGATGCCATAAAGTAGGACAATGACAAACGCGGCTGCAAAGTAGCCTGGGAAATAACCGAGTGCTTCTTGGAAAAGGCTGGCTTCAATGGTCTCGGTTGGGACGCCCTGACTTTCTTGGGCGTTTCTTAAATTGTAGACAAGCAGGGAATAGAGGATCCCGATTCCGCCGTAGGCGAGGTTGTAGGAAAGTCCTTTAAAGCTAAGGGCAGTGGCGCGGTTTTCGGAAGAAGTGATTTCGTTGAGGTAGGAGCTGACTAGGAATCCTGTTAGAGAGATGGATCCGTAGATTAGTAACATTGGCGCGACGCCCCAGTATGGAATAAACCATGACATTCCGACGAGTCCGATAAATGTAGCGATACTAAGCGCGTAGTAGTTAAATGATTTGGTGCGGTTTTCGCAGAGCCAGCGTCCGAGTTTCGGCATGAAGACGCCCATGAGTCCGAATCCCGCGCTGATGAGTCCGAAGGAAGCTTCAGGTAATTCGATGCGTCGGTAGTATTCGCTGTTTAGGGTGAGAATCATTCGCGCCATGTGGTCGATGAGGAACCCTGCTAGAATTATCATCAGAGCGGTGGGTGTGGTTAGTATCCATTTTCCGGTTGCGAGCGTTTTCGCGAATGCTTCCTTTGTGCTTTGGCGGGCTTCTGAGTAGCGAAGCTTTTTTCGGGACGCTTGTTCTGACTCGGGCTCTTTAAGGCCGATTGCCACAAAGAAGGCTCCGATTCCAAGTAGAAGCGTTAAGATGAGCGGCAATCGCATTGCGGTTTCCTTGGCGACAACGATGTCGATGGAGGCGAACGCGAGGAATTGATTGAGTCGATCTGCATCGTAGAGCAATGCGCCGAGAGACATGGCGACGATGAAGGCGATGGACTGGAAGCGCATTTGAGTTTCCAATACACGGCCCCAGCTCTTTTCCATTCCGAGGTCTTTTAGCGTGTCGTATGCAAGGGCCTCGTCGGCTCCGCTTGCCGAGGCTTCAGCGGCTCCACTTAGGATTCGGTTGACAAGGAAGAGGTAGAAAACGACCTGCATATTCCCAATCGGGGCGAAGCAGAGTAGAGCCATTTCTATGATCATGATCACTGCGGCGGCGATCACTAGATTGCGGCGCCCGATCGTGTCCGCTAAAGCTCCTGAAGGGACTTCGAGTAAAACGATGCTTGCTGCCCAGGCGGCGTTGAGGATCGCGAATTGTTCTAGCGTTAGGCCGAAATCCAGAAACAGGATCGTAAAGACCGGGTAGTAGAATCGCGCATTGAAAAGAATGCGGAACGCAATGAAGCGCCGGATGTTGGGCTGCTTGAGCGCAGAGTCAGGGGAGGAATTGGCCACGTAGGGGAAAGCCAAGAAGAGAACTCGCTTTAGGGCAAAGCGAAAAGCCCGGGAGGGCGTCTAGAAGATCACTGCGACGAGGTCTTTACCGACTGACCAAGCTGTGTTGATCACGTAAACCCAAACGAAAATCGAAAAAACCATCATTGATACGATACTTGGTGCATTGAATCTCATGAACGAAATATAGCTCACGCAATCTTGTAAAGAAAGCGTTAATTAATATTTCGTTTACATATAGGGGAAAAGACTAGACCCCTGGGGGAGTCACAATGGGGAGATTAGCTCAAGGAACTCGGATTCGGGCAGATTTAGGTGCTGTTCGCAGAAGGTTATGAGGTCTTGAGTAGGTGGGGCTACAAAGGTCCTGGGGCCAGTTTCCAGCTCGAAAGTCATACGGTAGGCGTGCAGAGCCTGACGATTTAGGGGGAGTTGTTCGGCGAGGGCGTCGGTCCAGCCGGTTTCGATGAAGTCGAGGAAAAGGGTCTCGTCGGGGCCGTAGAGCTTATCGCCGACTACGGAATGGCCGATGTGTTGGGCGTGGACGCGAATTTGGTGTTTTCGACCGGTAATGGGTTCGACGAGGACGAGGGTGTATTTGTCGGTCGTGTGGAGCGGGGTAAATCGGGTTTGAGCTTCTTGGCGTCGTCCGTCGGTGCGTACGCCTGATTTACAGTGGACGATGCTGTTCTTGTCCTTGCCTATAGCTGCGTCGACCATCGTGCTTTCTTTTAAAGAGCCTTCTAGGATGGCAAGGTAGCTTTTGCTGACGTCACGTCGTTCAAGGGTCATTTGAAAGTGTCGCGCTGCGAGACGATGTTTTGCTAGGAGGATGATACCGCTAGTTTCGCGATCCAGACGGGCAATCAGGTGAGTTCGCTTGTGTTCCAGCTCTTCTCGGCAAGCTCCGACGAGGGAAGACCAGGGACCTTTTTTGGAAGGGTGGCATACTACGAGAGCAGGTTTGTTGAGGAGAACCACATCGTTGTCGTCTTGAAGTATCCATGAATGGAGTTCGTCTGGAGTGATTTTCCACCCCCAATCGGTTATAGGCATGGCTTAAATTGGTTAGATTGAATGGAGTTGAAGCAAGCTTCGAGAGCGTGGGTATCGATAGGCTTTGGAGCGCTTGAATTTGGTAATTCGCATTCAAGGAGAAGCCTTTTCGGGTCGATTAAAAAAGAAGCGATTTTGGTCCTAGAAAGATTGCAAACAGTAGGACCGGAGTGTAGCTTCTCTATTCGTTCAATGATTGAATTTCCCATCCTTCTCAGACCTCCCGCACATAGGGTAAGTTTGTATCTGGAGACTGGTTTATCTGCTCTCGGATTTGGATTCATTGGATTATTTGAAGATCTCTCAGCGGATGAATCGCGAGGGATTAAAAGGACTTTCCGAAACGCGCTGCGCGATCCCAGCTATAGAGCTGGGCGTAGAGCCTGGAGTGGTCTCGCTTTCTTAGTGCGGGGTCCTGGCTACCGAAGCGTAGTGGTTTCATCAAAAAAACACCAAAACAAAGGAGAACTATGCATATGCAAGCCAACAACCACGATCTGATCATTACTGGTATTCACATGGACCTGACGGAGTCCCTGAAGCAGGGCGTCACTGAAAAGGTAGAAAAACTTTTTAGGCATGAGGAGCGGATAATTAGAGTGAAGGTTGAATTGGAGGCCGATCGTCCGAAGAACGGTAAGGAGCACGGATTTATCGCTAAAGGACACATCGAAATTAATGGACCGAGTATGAATGTTTCAGTAAGCGATCCGGATTGTCACAAGGCAATCGATCTGCTCGTGGATAAACTCGACCGAATGCTTCGCCGTCGCTCGCGTTTGAGAATTGTGAAACGTAAGGATACCCATGAAATAGATATCCCGGCAAGTTTGCCGAAAGTGTAAGAACCTCTCCTGAATAGGAGCCTGGATCCATTGATTGGAGACAGGAATAGAAGTCATTTAGGGCTGCTTTATCTTTGGATGGAGCAGCTTTTTCGTTTTTTCGAAAAAATGCCTTGAAGTGGGCCAGTATTGATCCTTTTCTCCTGAGCCTTGATCGCCCTTGGCGGTCTGGAATGTTTGCACTGTTAGCTCAATTGGATAGAGCACCTGACTACGAATCAGGAGGTTGGGGGTTCGATTCCCTCACAGTGTACCATTCAGCTTTTCTCAGAAAAGCGAGCTACGCTAGGAATTGTAGAGCGTTGCCATTGTCTCAAGCAGCATGAACTGGCGATAGTTCAAATTATTGAAAGCTACGCCGTCGACGGTGATCGAATAGCGTTGGCGTTTCTCTTCCTTTTGGAGCGGACGGAAATCGAATTTTTCTTTGTAAGGAATTTGAGAGAGCACGTAGAGCATAGATTTCAATCGCGTCTCTAGTTTGTTGTTCGAGTTAATAATTGCCCATGGACTTTGGGGCGAAGAAGTCTCTCGAAACATTTGCTCTTTGTATTTCGTGAATGTGTCCCAGTGTTCTCGGGCAACCTGATCGTTTGCGGAGTACTTCCAGTATTTGAGCGGGTGAACTTGGCGTTCTTTGAATCGGTAGGACTGGGTATGTTTCGATACGGAGAGGTAGACCTTTATTATGATCAATCCATCTTGAATCTGCTTCTCCTCCCAATCCAGAACTTTGCTCATGAAGTACTTGTATTGGGCTTTGCTACAGTAGCCCATTGTGGGTTCGATTAGCGCGCGGTTGTACCAAGAGCGGTCGAAGAAGGTGATTTCGCCTTCTTTGGGAAAGTGTTTTTGGTAGCGACGAAACCAATTCTTGGATTCTTTGGGAGTGGGAATTCCCAATTCAACAATCTTGAAATGCTTGGGCATCATGTATTCGGTGAATCGTTTGATTGACGATCCTTTCCCCGCAGCGTCGCGGCCTTCGAATACGAGGGCTACGCGTTTGCGGTTGTTGATGACCCAGTGCTGCAGATTGATGAGTTCGACTTGAAGGCGTCGCTTTTCTTCTAGGTAAGTCGAGTAGCTGATGTTGTTGTAGAAATCGAAAAATCGGCTGTCTACGAAATCGGTATTGTTCATGGCCATAGAAACTGGACTGCCGGGGCAGGGAAAGTGATTGGGAGGTTCGAGAAACTCCTGCTGTCGATTAAGATACTACTTTTCTCATCTAGAGACTCAATCCCTTTGATTAAATCGTCTTTGCAAGACACGACTCGCCGCTGCTCGCTCCACGGATCTAACGTCGTTGCCAACGGGCGAAAAGGCCACAGGGAAGCGCATTGAGACTCTTGGAAATTGGAATTCCTATTTCGCCTGAAGTGACGGTACCGTCTAGATTGCCGAGGGTTTCTCTGACGAGATTGCCAACGACAATTGGGGACACTCCGGTCGTGTATGCATTGACCAGAAAAAAGAGCGGCTTGGGAGTTAGCAACTGACGGCATTTCTGGAGGAATTTCCAAAGATCGCGATCGAACTGCCAGACTTCACCTTTTTTGCCGCGTCCGTACGATGGGGGATCCATGATTATTCCATCATACTGAGTGCCGCGGCGAATTTCGCGTTCCACGAATTTCATGCAGTCGTCGACGATGTAGCGAATTGGCGCATCGCTCAAATTGCTGAGCGCTGCGTTTTCTCGGCACCAGGCAACCATTCCTTTAGCTGCGTCAACGTGGCAAACGCTTGCCCCCGCAGCTGCAGCAGCGATGGTTGCTCCGCCAGTGTAGCCGAAGAGATTGAGTACCTTTGGGGGAGATTTCGCTTTACTGATTAGATTGCTAAACCAATCCCAATTGGCTGCTTGCTCGGGGAAAAGGCCGGTGTGTTTGAAGTCGGTAGGCTTAATTTTAAGGACAGAATTGCGGTAGTTGATTTTCCATGATTCCGGGAGCTGAGTTTGAAATTCCCATTTTCCGCCTCCTTGGCCGCTCCGGTGATAGAAGGCGTCATACTTTCCCCAGTCTGAGGAATTGAGTGGCCAAATGACCTGCGGATCGGGTCGGACGAGTATAAAGTTGCCCCAACGTTCTTTCTTCATGCCATCGCCGCATTCAAGAATCTCGTAGTCTTTCCATTTGTCCGCCAGTATCATTGGCGATCAGGGAAGCGCGTTTGACGGAGTTGATCAAGCGCTGGAAATCGTCGAGAGCTAAGAAGAGAGAGGTCTCGGCTCGCCGACTTTATAGATTACAACGTTGTAATTTATAAGGTCGGGCACTGGGCGCTTTGGTTTTGCGAGCTGACGAAATTGCGGTTTTCCCTTTTTAGGGGAGAGATTGGAATTCTACCTTTAGGGCTCCGATACAGGGTAGGTGACGATAGTGTTCGGCGAAGTCCAATCCGTACCCGACCACGAAGGCGTTGGGAATGTCGAATCCTGAGAAGTCGGCTTCGATATCGGCTTGGCGGCGTTCTTTTTTATCGAGTAGAACACATGTTTTGAGCGAAGAGGGTTCGAATTCTTCGAGATGGCTGATGATCGCGGTGAGCGTTTTTCCGGTATCCAATATGTCGTCTACGACGAGTACGTGTTTTCCGGCGATATCAGTTTTCAAGGCGCTGGCGATGCGTGGCGGTTTGTTTGATTCGGTAGTGTTGCCGTAGCTGTCGGCTCGAATGCAATCAAGGCGAGTCGGGACGTCGAGTTTGCGTATCAAGTCGGCTGTAAAAACAAGTGCGCCACTGAGTACGCAAACGACTGTGAGGTCCTTTCCGGCGTAACTGTTGGAGATTTCGATTGCTAGTGAATCGACCCTCTCATCGATTCGTTCTTTGGATACGAGGATCGTTTCGAGATCGGATTCGCTGAAACTGGGTTTGGGCTGGAGCGTTTCCATCTTAGTCCAAAGCTTGGATCTCGCTTAGAAAAGCATTTCTGTCTTCGGCTTTGAAAAAGGCTGATCCGGCAACGAAGGTATCAACTCCGGCGGCGCGGCATTGACGGGCAGTGTCGATGTTAATGCCGCCATCGACTTGTATTCGAAAATTCAATCCACGTTCATTTCGCCATTGGTCGAGCAGGGCGGTCTTGGTTAGGACGCTTTGGTCGAAAACTTGTCCGCCGAATCCAGGCTGAACGGTCATGGCGAGCGCTATGTCGATTTCTTCTAGGTAGGGCTCGATTGCTTGGCATTCGGTTTTCGGATTGAAAACGATGCCTGGTTTGGCTCCGAGTTCGCGAATGCGTCGGAGGGTGGCGGTTATATCATAGTCAGGCTCGACGTGAATTGTTACTTGTTCGGCTCCTGCGGAAATGAAGGCTTCGATGTAGTCTTGCGGGTTGTCCAGCATAAGGTGGACGTCGAAAAAAAGTTTCGATTTGGGGCGAAGGTCGGCGACTGTTTGCGGGCCAAAGGTCAGGTTGGGCACGAAGTGTCCGTCCATGATGTCGATATGAAGCCATTGGGCTCCGAGTTTTTCGACTGCGTCGATGTCGTCAGCTAGCCGCGTGTGATCGGCTGCTAGCATTGAAGGGGCTAAGATCGAAGGCTCCATTGGCTGCCTATTAGAATTGCAGCGAATAGATTTGCGATCTCAAAATCGGCGGAGCTTAGTTTGTCTACCAAGTATCGACGAGCGTTTCGGCGATTCGTCGACTAATGGCTCTGGCGATTTCCGGACCGGCTTGATGCTCGGCGTTTACTTGTCCGCTGTCGGCGAAAATATCCTGTTTTGTGAGGATGCGTCGATCGGTGAAGACAGGTTCTAAATCAGAACCATTTTTACGATAGAGCGTACAAAGCGTTACGAATTCGAGTTCGTATTTGCGCCCGCGTCCGACGTCTATTGAGGAAACGGCGGCGATGTCTCGGTTTACCGAAACCACTCGAGTTTCAAGAATGGTATCAGCATTCTCTTTCGATTCGATTGAAAGGAATCCTGTGTCTGAGATCGATTTCCGGATCGATGCGGTCAAGGAGGACTTGAGCATCGGAAAGGTTGATTCGTTTCGAATCGGCGTTACGAAAACGCTTTTGTAGGCGTCAGCACTTCCAGGTTGGCCGAGTTGGTACGAGGCGCAACCAGAGAGGCAAACCAGCGAAGCAAGTAGAAGGTACCTTGGAAATAAACGGCGCATGTATAGTCTGATACGGATCCGGAGACGACTTAGATCTAGAAAATGCCCAAGACCTTACGTTTCGCTCGTTGTTCTGCCTTCTTTTCCAATTCTTCAACTGTAGGAGCTTCGCGTTCGGCTTCGGCTTCTTGTTCGCCGCCGAGCTTTTTTTCCTTCGCTTCGATCATGGCGATTTTTTCCCGAGCTATATCCGCGCTGCTTGATTTGGGAGCAATGGTGATCGCTTCGTTGTAGAGCACTTTGGCTGCGTGGAAGTTGGCACGTTTGTGAAAATAGAAATCGCCGATTTTCACTTTACTCAGAGCCATTACGTTTTCCGCACTGTAAAGTCCGCCTTCGGCTTCGCCGACACGATTATTGGCGGGGAATTGGATGAGAAAATCGTCGAAGAAAGTCATGGCATCCTCGGTGTTTCTCTGGTCGTAAAAGGGACCGCGAACCAGGCTGGCGTGAGTACTTGCCAACTGGATGTAGGCATCGGGTGTGAGAAAGCTTCTTGGATAGTTGGTGATGAGTCGGTCGAGCGAATAGATCGCCATTGTTTCGTTCTTTCGCTTAGCCCAGATCTGACCTACATTCATCAATGCAAGTGGCGCGTAGTCGCTGTAGGGAGCGATTACAACGATACGCTCGAAGTAGGATACAGCTCTGTCGTAATTGAGGAAGCCGGGAAAGACTCCGAATATCTTGACGCGGTAGTTTTCTTGGCGTCGGACGGCGATCTTGTACATCTCGCCAATTGTATCGTTGAAGCTTCCGAAGCTTGGATAGACGTAGGCGATGAGTTCGAAGGCGTCGAAGGCTTTGTCGATCTTGTTTTGCTTGAGGCGGATTTGACTGGTTCTGTAGAGCGCTTCAGGCGCGTACTGGCTTTTTGGGTACTTCTTGTGGACTCGCTTGTATTTGCGCAGGGCCTTCCGGAAGCCTTTCTTTTCTTCGGCTTTGCGGCCGGAGTTCATCCAATCGAGTACTCTTTGGATTTCCTGCGGAAGGAGACCGGAAAGTTCAACTTCGTCGGACTGGTAGCCGTTAGCAGGATCCCAGGAGAGGTTTGCTGCGTTGGCTCCAAGAGTGAGCAGGAAAAGCGCTAGCGTGGGAATGAAGTGACGAAACATGGATTTAGGAGGCAAATGGCTATCGTTAGTGGTATCAAGCTTTAGTTTCGATCTGGAGACTAGCAGCGGACGAGGGCGGCTCCCCAAGTGAGTCCAGCTCCGAACGCGACCATAAGAGTCAAGTCTCCCGAGCGAATCCGGCCTTCTCTGCGAGCTTCGTCCAAGGCGATTGGAATCGATGCAGCTGAGGTGTTGCCGTATTTGTCGAGATTGAGATAAAAGCGATCCATAGGAATTTCGAGGCGTGACGCGAGGAGTTCAATGATCCTCATATTGGCTTGGTGAGGGATCACGCATGCCAGTTGGTCCGATTTGAGACCATTATGTTCAAGAATTTCTTTAGCAGCCTGTTCCATTACCTTGACGGCGAGCTTGAAGACTTCGCGGCCACGCATTTTTAGGTAATGCAGACGGTTGTCTATGGAGGCTCCTGTTGCCGGTTGGGCACAGCCGCCGCCCGGCATGTAAAGAACGTCGCCATTGGCTCCGTCGGCTCCGAGTTGAAAGTCTAGGATGCCCACGTCTGCTTCATTGGAAGTGCTGAGAATCGCAGCTCCGGCTCCGTCGCCGAAGAGGACGCAAGTCGTGCGGTCTTGCCAGTCGAGAATGCTGGAGAGCTTTTCCGCCCCAATGATCAGGGCGTTGCGGTAACGGCCGCTTTTGAGCAAGGCCGAGGCGACTTCCATGATGTAGAGAAAACCGGAGCAAGCTGCTTCGATGTCCATGCACATGGCGTTGGTGATGCCGAGTTTCGTTTGGACGAGGCAGGCCGTGGAAGGAAACGGCATGTCGGGAGTGATCGTCGCTACGATGACGATGTCGATATCCGAGACGTCCAAGCCTGCGTTTTCGAGTGCTCTCGTCGCGGCTTTGGCTCCCATATCGGAAGCGTTTTCGTTTTCGTCGGCAATCCGGCGCTCTTTAATGCCGGTGCGGGTAAAGATCCACTCGTTGGAAGTGTCTACGAGATTAGCGAGGTCGTCGTTGGTTTTGATGTTTGCAGGCGTGTAGGAACCTGTACCTTTTATAACTACCGAACGTGGCGCTAAACTCATGAGCTGAGACTGAATGCTGAGACAGGGCTTTGTGGCAACCCGCAAATTCAAGGGTGGCTTACTTTGCCAGTGGAAAGATGATTTGGTTAGCCTTTTGGATGTCGGTGGTGATCTGAGTATTAAGATCTGCACTGATGATTTCGTTGGCGATTCGAATGGCGTTCATCACTGCTTCCCGGTTGCTGGACCCGTGGGCTTTGAGGATGTTTCCTTTTAGTCCCAGTAGCGGGGCCCCTCCGTAGCGGTCTGGGTTGAGCTGCGTTTTAATTGTATCGTAGGCTCCTTTTGAGCAGAGATAGCCAAATTTTCGTAGTGGGTTCTGCTTGAGTTCGCCTCCGAGGAAATCCTTGAAAAGGCATTTGAAAAGAGATTCGCAGGTTTTGAGAACCACATTGCCGGTGAATCCGTCGCAAACAACGACATCGACGACGTCTTCGAAGAGTTGGAAACCTTCGATTGGGCCGTGGTAATTTATTAGATCAGGCAGCTTTTTGAGAAGGTGGTTGGCTGCGTTGGTGATCTCGTTGCCTTTGCCTTCTTCGGTTCCGATCGTCATTAATCCGACTCGCGGATTCGCGGTGCCGAGGACGTGCTTGCAATAATCGCTGCCGAGTACGGCGTTGTGGACGAGGTGTTCGGCTTTCGCGAGTGGATTGGCTCCAGCGTCGATTAAAACGAAATGCCCGTTCTGGCGTGGCATGACGGTCGCTAGAGCAGGGCGCTCGATTCCTTCCATTGTGCGGAGGCGAATCGTGCCGCTTGCCATAAGCGTTCCGGTGTTTCCGCAACTAACGACCACCGCAGCTTCGCCATCTTTGACGAGCTCGATCGCCCGAGCCATGCTCGAGTCGCGTTTTTGCTTCATTGCCTGGAGCGGTTTGTCGCCCATTTCGACTACTTGCGTAGCGTGTAGGATTTTGAGCTTCGGATGGTCTGCTAGACCTGCCTCTGCGACGAGAGGGGCGAGTATAGGCTCCTGTCCGACTAGAATGACGGGAGCTATATCGGTTACGTTATCAAGCGCCAGCTTTACAGCGGCGACCATTTCTGTCGGCCCTTTGTCGGAGCCCATAGCATCAACGGCGATGCAGGCATTACCCTGGTCGGACATAATTCTATCGAAATCCTAGAGAGTGAATTGATGCGCGATCGAAACGTGCTTCTATATTATACAGAAGCGTCGATCACTTGACGTCCGCGGTACATCCCGTTGTTCGGGTTGACGCGGTGTGGGCGGAACGCACTGCCGTCCACGGGATCTTTAGAGAGCTGTGGCTCTTCGAAGCGATTGGCTCCTCTGCGGAGACGACTGCGACGTTTGGACTGCTTACGTTTTGGATTAGCCATTTTAGTAAAGTTCTATGCTCGGGTTCACGCGTGGTTCTGTAAAAGGAGCGTTTGTTAACTGTCGGTATGTGGCCCGTCAAGTTAATGTTTGAATTTAGCTGAGAATAGGTGGGAGAGCCTTGGACCCTAATTGCGAAGCGGCATCTTGGAGTTTTGAATTGTTTTTGGCAATAGGGACCTTAATCCTTTTGCTTTATGGAATTAGAGGAATGTCTTTCGATCGTTGCTGCAGGAGAGGATTTGTCCCAGGATCAAGCGTATGCTGTTGCTGATATACTGGCTTCCGGCGAGGTTAATGCGGATTCGAAGGCGGATTTTCTGACCCAGCTGGCCCAAAAAGGAGAATCTCCCCAGGAGGTGGCGGGTTTGGCTAAACGCTATCGTGAGCTTGCTAGGGACCCAGGTTTGGAGGAATGGCAAGACCGGGCGATCGATGTCTGCGGCACTGGAGGCGACAAGCAGCATACTTTCAATATAAGTACGACGGTGACTTTTGTGGTCGCGGCGGCTGGCATCCCGGTTTTCAAGCATGGCAATCGTTCGATTACGTCGAAGTGCGGCAGCTCGAATTTGTTGGAGGCCTTGGGGGTGACTATTATGGGTGACGATGCTTTGCTGAAAGAATCGATGAAAGAGTTGGGTTTCTGTTTCATGTTCGCTCCAGCATTTCATCCGGCATTCAAGGAAATCGTTCCCGTACGCCAGGCCTTGGCCAAAAAAGGCCAGCGAACAGTTTTCAATATTCTTGGGCCTTTGATTAACCCGGCCAAACCTTCCTATCAGTTATTAGGCGTTTTCAGCGATTCGGTAGTAGAATTGATGGCAGCGGCTCAGCATGCGCTTGGGTTGAAAGCGGGGCTGATCGCGCATTGCGATCTGGGAGAACGCGGCGGAATGGACGAGTTTAGCGCGGCCGGTTCGAATATTGCCCGAGGGTTCGGGACGCTTCGCGATGTCGATGAGCGTTGGTCGCCTGAGGAAATGGGTATCCGCTCTGGAAGTTTGGATGATCTTCAGGGAGGCGATGTTGATGTTAATGTTTCTATTTTGAATAAGCTGCTGGATGGCAAAGCAACGCCTGCGTTGGAGGATTCGGTCGTTGCGAATGCGGCAGCTGCATTTTTCGTGGCGGGACGGCATGCGAGCGTTCAAGAAGGCGTCGCCGAAGCTAGGGATTTACTTTTGGGCGGTCGCACCCGTGCGAAAATCGATCAAGCTCGAGAATTTTATAATCAATAATGGCACTTCGATTTTTTGGAACTGATGGAATCCGTGGTTTATACGGCGGACCTACTCTAAATGATAATACCGCCTATCGAGCGGGCGTTGCTGCAGCTCGAGTTGCGAAGCGCCAATATGATACGGAGTCGCCTCTCATTGTTGTGGGAAGGGATACCCGTGCATCGGGGAGCACGCTTTTGGCGGCTTTGGCTGCGGGGTTTGAATCCGAGGGTGGCCGAGTCGAGTCGATAGGTGTAGCTCCCACGCCTGCCATCGCGAAGGTCGTGGCTCTGAGTGAAGCGTCAATGGGCTGTGCGATTACTGCCTCCCATAATCCGCACACGGACAACGGGATTAAGTTTTTCCAGGCGGATGGGACGAAACCTTCGGAGGTTCTCGAGAAGGAATTGGATGACGCTGTTGGAGCTGCGAATTCGCTTGAAGGAACGAATTGGCCGCCAAAGGAGGATGCAGCGGTTCAGAAGTGCGAGATGTATTTAGATTCCATTCGGCAGGCTTTTCCGCAGGGCATGTTGAATGGCAAGCGAGTGGCTTTGGATTGTTCGAATGGGGCATTGAGCGCTTTCGCTTTGGACATGTTCGAGGCGTTTGGCGCTGACGTGACTATAGTAGGAAACTCTCCGAATGGGTCGAATATCAATGATGGCGTCGGTAGCGAGTACCCACAGTCGCTCGCGGCGGTTTTCGAGTTGGGCGCTTTCAATATGGGATTTGCGTTCGATGGGGATGGCGATCGCATGATAGCGTTCGATGAGAGCGGGAGCAATATTTCGGGAGAGGCGACCTTGGGGCTACTGGCGATCCGAGCGAAAACACAGGGCGTACTGAAAGGGGACGTTCTTGTTACGACGGCTCAAAGCAATCTTGGTTTGGACGCTGCTCTCGGGAAAGTGGGAATTTCGGTTAGACGGGTGGATATCGGAGACAAGTTCGTGTCGCGTTTAATGATCTCTGATGGATTTTCGTTGGGAGGAGAAGAATCGGGTCATGTTGTGGTCGGCGACTTTTCCATGACGGGCGATGGGTTGTTTTCCGCTTTGAAGGTGGCTCAGGCAGTTGTGGAATCCGAACAATCTCTGGGCGAACTCGCGTCATTCTATCAAGCGTATCCGCAACAGACGCGAGCGATTCGGGTCGCTTCGAAGCCGGCATTGGATACTTGTGTCAATGTGAGTGCAGTTATTGAGGAATTGGAAAATGAGTTTGGCGACGAAGGGCGCTTGTTAGTTCGCTATTCTGGAACTGAGCCGAAACTTCGATTGCTGGTGGAAGCAAAGACGGACGCTTTGACGTCCGATGCAATTCAACGCCTGGAGGCAGCTGTCGCGACCGATATAAATTAATGGGTTCGCTGGTGTAGGATGTCGGAAATCTCGGAACAAGAACTTGGCGAAAGAGATCGCAAAAAAATCGACAATGCGCGTTTAGCTATGACGCGCGGGAATTCCGAATACACGGTTGATATCTGTTTTGAACTATTGAACGAGCATCCAGGCTGCTTGGGTATTCGGCAACTTTTGCGGAAGGCACAGCGACAGGTATTGGCTTCTAGCGGCAAGGGGATTGGACCGAAACTGATTCGATTGGCTAATTATTTAGTACTTCCATTTGGCTATCTTGCACTTTCTCGCAGTCCTGTTAAATCGATGTCTATCGGAGAAAGCGTTCTGAATAAGGATGCGTACAATATGCGTGCTTTGTCTTTGGTAGCGAGGGGGGCAGGCAAATTGAGTTTTAATCAAACCGAAGCTTTTTGCTTGGAATCGATTTGCGATCGGAGTCCCGATGATTTCGTAAAATTGGAACGTTTGTGTCAGGCGCTGATCAAGGTGGGCTCGACCGAGAAGGCATTGGGCATCGCTGAGCGCCTCACGCGTTTGAAACCAGGTGTCGGACATGTTCAGGAGTTGGTGAAATCCGCTTCGGTTGCTCATTCGATCAATAAGGGAAAATGGGCGGAGAAGGAGGAAGATTTTCGGTCGAAGCTGAAAGATAAATCCGAATCGGATTCGCTGGAGCGGGCGAATCGAGTAGTGTTTGACGATAGTACGGGAGAAAATCGTATCCAGGATATAACTTCAGCTATTCATCAAGATCCTCAGCAGATAGATAATTATAAGCTGATTATTCGAGCGCTGATGCAACAGGAGAAATACGACGAGTCGTTGGGTTGGCTTGAAAAGGCTTTTGCGCTGCCGCATGCGGAGGGCGATGTTCCGCTTTTGCATTTGCGAAGCGAATTGAAGGTGAGTCGGGTCGAGCGGGAATTGTTTGATTTGAAACGAGATTCTTCGACTGGAAGTGAATCGAGCGAACGATTAATTGAACTCGAAAAGGAGTTTCTCCAATTGAAACTGGAAGAGAGCCGCAAGTTGGTTGAGCAATTCCCCAATGATTATATTCGTCGATTTAAATATGGAGAATATCTGCTTGAAAGCGGGATTATCGACGGCGCGGTTCAGCAGTTTCAGATATCTCAACGTAGCCCGAGTCTTCGACTGAAATCGTTGGTGTTGTTGGCTCGCTGTTTCATGGCAAAGGAGCTCTTCGACTTAGCTTTGGAGCAATTGCAACGAGCGGCTGAAGGCCTGAGTGTTATGGACGATTTCAAAAAGGAAGTGCTCTATTTACTGGCACAGTGCTTTGAGCGTTTAGAGCGAAATGCAGAGGCGATTGAACAATATAAAGCCATTTATTCCAATGATATTGGATACAAGGATGTTGCTCTTAAGATCGACGCTTTTTATGGCCCTAAAAATTAGGCGCATTGTCCAGAGCGTGAATAGGGATGTCTTTTATTTCCTAAGCAATGCGTTTTTCGGGAGTAGGGTTTGGATCGTTCGTTCGTAGATTATGGAATCGTTGGCAGTTTCCTGCCAACTGAGCTCTATGTCGGGAACAACTCCATTGCTTTCTAGCCGATTACCTTGGCTGGTTAGCACTTCAACGAAGGGATAGGTTAATCGATATCCGTCCGGAAGACGGGTGACTCGTGAGCCGATGAGAGCTCCGCTTGATTGCGTTCCAATAACTAAACCGCGTTGGTGTTCTTGAATGGCGGCGGGAAATATGTCGGCCGCGCTGGCGCTATAGCCGTCGACGAGTACGGCGAGCTTTCCTTTGTAACGCTTGAGGCTGAAAGTCGGTTTTAGTTTACGGCTATGGCGAATGGCTTCGCTAGAAGTGATATGCTTTTCTAGGTCCACTTCGTATTCGAAACTCGAGTAGTGTTTTCTTGATACATGAAGAGCGAATATTTGGTTTCGTTCGAGGACTTTTCCTGCGAGGTGCAAGGCATTGTGGAGATAGCCGCCATAGTTGTTTCTAAGATCGATAATGATTGCTTGAGCGTCATTGGCTTGGCGAAAGAGTTTTGAAATGGTTAGCATCTTGTAACCTTCGTTCGTGAAACCTTGGATGTGAATGACGGCAACGTTCGGGCTTGGCCATTCGATCCAAGGAAGGTCGGTCGATGTGAATGGGCGACAGGTGATCTCGCCGGACATTGATTCGCCTTGTCGGGTCCATTCGATTGCAATGCGTTCGCCTCGTATGCCCTTTAGGTAGTTGAGCCTCGCGGGCCAAGCTCCGTTAATCGAGGTTATTGTATCGAGTTTGCGGATTCCGGCTTCGGCTGCGGGGCTTTCTTTGGCGACATGGGTGACAGCAATGCCAGTCTTCGTATTAGGGCCGTTAATGCCTAATCGACGGATGGGGCGATCGGAGTCGGATGCCTCTATTTTCGGAGGAGTGATGTAGAGGTGTGAAATTTCGAATGCGTCGAAAGAAAGGTCCAGGGCTTCTTCGAATTCGTTCACCGTCGATGCAGAATCGATCGCTTTGCGGTGGGATTGCAAAATTTCCGGCCAGCGATCGAAGTCGGTGTCGAAGGCGAAAGCTTTGGTCTGAATTAGATGGGATACGCGAGCGAGTATTCGTTCTTTGGTTTTGGGATCTATGCGATTCGAATCGGCGAAGCTTTGGCCCGCGAGAATTAGTAAAAGCAGTCCGAACGCACCAAGATTTCGAATCGTCTTCATTGCTAGCCTTCGTTGTCCGTCTTCGGAAGGTTGTGGGAATTATCGATCAAGGACAGACCGGATGGATCTATCGCAGTCATGTAGTACTTTAGCTCGGCGATGGATTCTTTGATGTCGTCTAGCGCTCGGTGAGTGTTTCCCTTTTTGAACTCTCGGCCGAGCATTTCTCGATAGACGATCTTAAAACTGGATACGTCTAACATTCGATAGTGAAGTCGCTCGGAAAACTTCGGGAGATATTGATCGATGAATTTGCGATCTTGGGAAATGGAGTTTCCACAGATGACGACAGGGTTCTTCTTCTTGAAATGCTCTAGGACAATTTCGGCGAGACGTTCATCGAGCTGGCTCTCGGAAACACCGCCCGGAATGCGGTCGAGTAGACCGCTTTTCGCGTGGTGATGCTTGCACCAGTCGTTCATGTTTTCGAGAACTTCAGGCGGTTGGGTGACTGCGGTTTCCCATTCGAAAACCGGTTTGAGAAATTTATCCGTAACGATTATTCCGGCTTCGAGGATCCGGTCCGTATTCGGATCCAGTCCGGTCATTTCAAGGTCTATCCAGCAGAATCTTCGTTTTGACATAAACTAAAAGCGTTTAGGCTGAGTGCCAAATCGCTCCTCTAGCCTACACCGATTACCCAGTTTGAATTGGATGGTAATCGCAACAAAAATGGAAGCTAGAGCGTGCATTGGAGTTCACTGGCTGAGCGGCAATTTTTTACTTTGCACGTGTGATCGCTTGCTGAGAGAAAGAGCGAGATGAGTAAAACGGTTACAATCGCGGGAGTAGAATGCGGGAATGATCGCCCGTTTGTTTTGATGGGTGGAATGAATGTGTTGGAGTCGAAAGACCTGGCGTTTGAGATAGCAGAGGAACTGAAGCGTGTAACAACGAAGTTGGGGATTCCTTACGTTTTTAAGGCGTCTTTCGACAAGGCGAACCGCTCGTCAATTAATAGCTATCGAGGCCCGGGCCTCGAGAAAGGCCTCGAAATCCTCGCGGCTGTTAAAAGCGCTTTCGATGTACCTGTGATCACGGACGTCCACGAACCTTACCAAGCGGAGGCCGTAGCACAGGTGAGCGACATTATTCAGTTGCCGGCTTTTTTGAGTAGGCAGACAGATCTCGTCGTCGCCATGGCGAAAACCGGAGCGATTATCAATGTGAAGAAGGCGCAGTTTTTGTCACCTCGCGAAATGGGGCACATCGCTCGAAAAATCGAAGAAGCGGGGAACGACAAAATAATGCTTTGCGAGCGAGGCAGTAGTTTTGGGTACAATAATTTGGTAGTCGATATGTTGGGTTTTGGAGTGATGAAGGCGATGTCCTATCCGATAATTTTCGACGTGACTCATTCTTTGCAGATTCCGGGTGGACAATCGGATGCTGCGGGCGGGCGACGCCGGCAGGTTTTCGATTTGGCGAAAGCAGGTTTATCTACGGGAATCGCCGGGCTCTTTTTGGAAGCTCACCCTAATCCTGATGAAGCGAAATGCGACGGACCGTGCGCTTTGCCACTGGATAAGGCGGAAGCATTTTTGACGCGTCTGAAAGCCTTGGATGATCTTGTGAAATCCCAGGGCGAGCTCGAAATCGAGTAGGCATTTCTAGGCTTTGGCGGAGAAACGTTTCGCCTGAGTTGGTATTCTGTTCTGTCTTGTCACATCCCATCCTAGGGAATTTGGGACGGACTATTTCGGGTTTGTGTGATTTTTGGTGGAATATAAACGGAGTTTTTCGAAACTTGCTGAGTCTTTGAGCCGTTATTAGGTAGCAAAAGAGCGTTTTCAGCTTTTATGCTGAGGCCTTTCATTTCTTAACTGTTAATGAGCTTATGAGGGATTCAAGGATGACCAACTACCTATTGAAGCATTTTCTTATCGTTTTGGGCCTAATTACGTGTTGCTTCGCGAGCGCTGAAAAGCAGAACGGCCCCGACTTCGCTAATATTCTCGATGCGGCGCAGCAGATCGACCTCTACATTGAAAAGGGGTTGAAAACCGAGGGATTGGAACGCAATGAAGCGGTTTCTGATGAGTTTTTCGTTCGTCGCGTGTATTTGGATGTGATCGGGCGGATTCCCACTTACGATGAACTCACTGAGTTTATGAAATCGAAATCCGAAGATCGGCGTTCGAAATTGATCGATTCTCTGCTGAATTCGGAGGGGTACGTAAGCCATCACTATAATTACTGGGCGGACGTATTGCGGGTTAAATCGCGTGGTCGCCGTACGATTATGGCATCGTATCAAGATTGGATTAAGGAATCGCTCAGAGAGAATCAACCATACGATGAATTCGTCCGCGAAATGATAACTTCTGAAGGTTATGTTTGGGACGATCCGGCAGTGGGGTATTATTTGCGCGATGCGGGCATGCCTCTCGATAATATGTCGAATACGGCACAGGTCTTTTTGGGAACGCGCATGCAGTGCGCTCAGTGTCACGATCACCCATTCGATAAATGGACTCAGAAAGAGTATTACCATATGGCGGCGTATACCTTCGGGTTACAGGCTCAGCTGCCTTACGGGAAAATTCCACTTTCCAAGGATTTTCAAGCAATCCAAAGAGGCCTGACTAAGAAGAAAATAAGTGAAGGGATGGACCCGAAGGAAGCTCGCAAACTGACTCAGCCACCTCCATCGCAACGTCGAGTTGTTAGAGATCTCGTAATGCCGATGACTGCTCAAGCGGCCGAAGTGAAACGAGATTTGAAGCTTCCGGACGATTACCAATACAAGAACGCCCGTCCCAAGCAAAAGATGTCGCCTAAGACTCCATTTGGCGAAGAAGCGATAGTCGGAAAGAAAGACGATCCACGTTCTGTGTATGCTGATTGGCTGACCTCGACTGAGAATCCGCGCTTTTCAAAGGTTATCGCAAATCGGCTATGGAAGAAGACGATGGGCATTGGGCTGATCGAACCAGTCGATAATTTTACGGACGATACAGTAGCTTCGAATCCGGAGTTAATGGAATATTTGAAGGAGCTAATGGTCGCTTACGATTTCGATCAAAAGCAATATCTGCGAACCTTGCTGAACACGCGTACCTACCAAAGCGCCGTTTCGGCGGAATCGCCTGAGCCGGATGAAACCTATCATTTTCAAGGACCAATTTTGCGACGAATGACTGCGGAACAGTTGTGGGACTCGATGCTAACATTGGCGGTTGTGGATTTAGATGAGCGTGTCGGAGTCGAACCGGGAATGTTGAAAGCGCGCCAAGGCGAGGCTAGCATGGCGAAGCAAGTCGAGCGTGTCGAGAATCTCGATACAGCTCAAGCGTACGGTATGGTAGTTCGTTTGACTGATCTCGAAACGCGCTTCATCGACTATGAAAAACAGTACCGCCAGTTGCTTCAGAAGGCGACTTCCGAGAAAGAGCGCAAAGAGTTAAGGAAGCAGTACCAGAAAGCTCGATCACAGAAGAATAAAGCGATGGAGCTGTTTCTCGCCAAGATGAATGGGGAGGATACGAGTGCGATGGAGCTAGCAATGAAAGACCCTGAATCGAAAGGCATGGCTAATAGCATGAGCATGGGAGCTGGTTATGGGAATCCTTCAGGAACTTTGAGCGAAAAGGCTAAGGAAATGAAGCGCGATCCACGTTGGCGTGGTATGTCTGCTGGAATGGTTCGAGCATCGGAAATTGTTTCGCCCGCGCCAGCAGGGCACTTCTTGCGCCAGTTCGGTCAGTCCGATCGCGAAATTATTGAAAATTCCAATGATGACGCTTCGATTACTCAAGCTCTCCGATTGCTCAACGGGGAGACCTTGTACTGGTTGACTCGTCAAAATTCGGCTTTGAATATCGCAGTGCAAAAGACGAGCAATCCTCGTCGCCGGATGGATACAGTTTTTCAATCGTTTTTCTCTCGATTGCCGACGCCTCGAGAGCAAGAATTGATGGGAGCCCAGCTTCAGCAAAACACCAAAGGCGACAAAGGTCGAGGTTACCGTCAATTGCTAGCATCCTTGATGAATACGCAGGAATTTCGTTTTATCCAATAATTATATACCGATCGTAAATTCGAGACTATGAAAAATATACTCAAAAAAATTCCGAATCTTGATCGCCGCGAATTCCTCTCTTACTCCGCTAAGGCATTTCTTGGAGTAGGGCTTATGCCAATGGGGATTCGTTCGGAAGCGTTTGCAGCAACGGGAGTCCCAGGTAGACTACCCACTGCAAAAAACGTGATCTACCTCTATATGTCTGGCGGTATGAGTCACTTGGATACTTTTGATCCCAAGGCGGATCGAGATGTGCGTGGTCCGGTCAACCCCATTTCTACGAATGTACCGGGGATTCAGCTTAGCGAATATTTGCCGCGAATCTCTCAACAGATGGATAAAATGGCGGTGGTCCGTTCGTTGAGTTCGACCCAAGGCGCGCACGAGGAAGGACGCTACTTTATGCATTCCAGCTACACGAAGCGAGGAACGATTGTTCACCCGGGGATCGGCTCTTGGCTGATGAAAATGGATGGAGTTCGCAATCCGAACCTACCTGGAGTTGTGCATATCGGGAGCGCGAATCCTGGAGGCGGAAATGGCTACTTTGAACAGCGTTTCGCTCCGCTCGTTATTGGTAATCCGGAAGCTGGATTGCAGAATAGCAAGATGCGGAAGGGTGTATCCGAAAAGGAATTTCATGATTCGATTTTGCTAACCAACGCCTTTGATGCGGAGTTCCACAATCGCTACAATCAGAAGAAAACGCGTGCGTATACGGATATGTATGATGATGCGATTAAACTGATGAAGAGTCGCGATTTGGCAGCTTTCGAGTTGGATAGCGAGAGCAAGGCGACCCGCGAGGCATATGGGACGAACGCTTTCGGACAGGGTTGCTTGTTGGCTCGTCGATTGGTCGAGCATGATGTTCGCTTCGTAGAAGTGACTTTGGGTGGTTGGGATACGCACACGAATAATTTTGAACGCGTTGGAGAGAATGCGGAAATCCTGGACCAAGCAATGGGTACATTGGTGG
Source organism: Candidatus Pelagisphaera sp. (assembly GCA_051275055.1). Lineage (GTDB taxonomy): Bacteria > Verrucomicrobiota > Verrucomicrobiia > Opitutales > Opitutaceae > Pelagisphaera. The sequence continues at coordinate 43,495 of JBNMOQ010000002.1, read as the reverse complement.
CTGATTTGGAACGACGCGGAATGCTGGAGGAAACGATGGTCGTTCTTGCGACTGAATTTGGACGGACTCCTCAGATCAATGGCAACGATGGACGGGATCACTCGCCGACAGCATTCTCTTGCGCGTTAGCTGGAGGCGGTATTCGTGGAGGCCAAGTGTATGGCGAGACAGATGCAATTGGAAAGAAGGTAGCGGATCGAAAGGTCGAAGTGCCTGATTTCAATGCGACGATTGGCTATGCTCTAGGAATGCCTTTGGAGAAAACTGTTTATTCGCCAAGTGGTCGCCCGTTCCGCGTAGCGGATAAGGGTACTCCGATTATGGAGCTCTTCGGTTGATTGTACTTTCATTGATTAGGTTGCTATGAATGTGTTATTTAGATTCCGTGCGTGCGGATGGATTGGTCTTGGAGTAATGGCTTTATCGCCGTCCTACGCTGTAGATTTCGATAAGCAAATCCTTCCGATTCTAGAAGAGAAATGCTACCGCTGCCATGGCGACGAGAAGGTGAAGGGCGAATTGCGTTTGGATTCTCCAGAAGCGATTCTCGCTGGAGGTGAGTATGGTGAGATATTGATACCGGGAGACCCGAACGAAAGTTCGTTGTACGTTTTAACGACGTATCCCAAAGACGATGCGGACTATATGCCTCAAAAGGGTAAAGGGCTGACTGTTCGAGAGCAGAAGTTATTGAAACAGTGGATAGAGGATGGGGCACCTTTTGGCGAATCGTTCGTTCACGTGCCTGCGCCGGAAATTAGGTCGAAATTCGAAGAGGCAGATCCGGCGAACGAGCGCAGATATAACATAATGGGAGACGCTGTAGAAATCGTAGCCCGATTACGTGAGGCTGGTTTGCAGGTGGATACAGTGAATCACGATGCGAGTCGGTTCGAAATCAACTATACTTACGCTGAACGCGCGGAAGGTGCATTTGCTTTCGATACGCTAGCGGAACTAGGCGATACGCTAGTGAAACTTACGCTTGCTCGAACAGATGTAACGGATGGGGACTTGGAGGGAATCGTAGATTACTCGAATATCGAGCATTTGGATCTTGGAAGAACGAGCATTGGTGATGGTGGGTTAGAATATGTCTCCAAGCTCGAAAATTTGAAGGTTCTGAATTTGCGCGATACGAACGTAACCGATGCGGGCCTCGAGAAACTTGTGAAGTTGAAGAGTCTCGAACGAGTCTACCTCTGGGGTAGTCAGGTAACCGCGAGCGGCGCTAAACGCCTCGAGAAATCATTGGGCGAGGGGAAAGTTATATTGGGAGGCGAACTAGTGGGTCCGCGTCGTCGACCTGGTCAACAGACCTAAAAATTCCTGACGATCAATTTTACCAAAGGCGTTTTCGAAACGCCGAATGAGAGTAGGACCGAGTTGGTCTTGCCACCGTCAATTCGATCGGAGGAATTGGTGGGCCGGCGATAGGTGCCGTCGGCGAAAAATCCGTAGATTTGATTGGGTGCGAGAGTACGCGGTGCTACGGCTGTATTCGTTAGATTGACCAAGGCTGCTCGTTCGCCTTTCTCGTTGCTGAGAAAAGCGAAATCTACAATTTTGAAAGTGCTTTGATCGGGGTAGAGGTCTTCTTCGATGTCGAAGCGAAACTCCATGGTTTGGGCGATTGGCTTGTCGAAGGAGAGGGCACTGTCTTCTCCGGGTTCTTCATTGCCGTTTGCGGCAAAGATAAAGACGAAGATCTGGATAAGGATCAGAAGAGCTTTTTTCATAGAGTGTTGGGGTTCCTGGTTCCTATTCGATCGCTCCGTCGAATTGCCAAATTTGATCAGAGTACTAAAGTCAGGGAAATGGGATAGGCCGCAATTGCAACCTAACTCGTTTCTTCTGGCATTGGATCCATTTCAGAAACCCAAACGACGGTCCATCCAGAGGCTTCGTCCGTGTAGACGACTGGGCTAGCATCCGGGATTTCCGTGTCGACGAATTCCACGACGGATTCGCTTGCGGCATAACGTTCAGTGCTAACGTCGGTCGAGCTTACGAACGAAGTCCACAGAATAGATGCGAAAAGAGTGAGCGCTGCCGCGTAGCCTAGAGTTTTGAACAGTACAGGAAAGTGTAGGAACTTGCCGTTTTTCTTGGGTGCTTGGCCTCGGTCTTCGAGAGCAGGTTCGAGGTCGTTCCAAAGGGAATCAACATCGACAAAAGGCGTGGTGCTTTCGGAATCGTGAATCAGCTGATTCGATTCCATCCAATCCATAGCATCTGGGTTTTCGCCCAAAAACGCATGGAGGCGATTTGCATCGTCTGGCGAGAGTTCGCCATCGAGCAACCGGCTCATGAAAAGCTGAGCTTCGCTAGGCGACAAATCTGTAGAATGTGAAGGCATTCGATGCGATTGAGAAAATCTTAAGGTTCACTAGTCGATAGAGAGACGCAAGCCTCTTGCTCAGGAGCAAGAGGCTTGTTCTTCCCTCCTATGGACTATCTGCGATGGCGACTATTTCCCCGATAGTCGTCGTGATGGCCATAGTTTCCGCGACTCGGGCTGCTGTAGAAACTGCACCCGCGATTATGAGCTACCCACACGCGCTCATTTCTGTAAATATAGTGTCCTGGGTGCCAATCGCGATGGCGATGTCCGTAGCTGTCGTAGTGGACCGACCAATTTCCGTTAACCCAAGTTTTGACTGAAATCGTATCGTGATGACCACTGCATCCGCAATGGCTGCCGTAGTGGCTACTGCTGTGGTTGACTGATACGTGACTGCGACTGCGATGGTGGCGGTGGTCGTCATCATCGATAATCGAACCGATTATCAGTCCTCCGATGATTCCCCCGATTAGGGCTCTACCTTCGCGGTCGGCCTTGGCGGTCGAGGCTGTGGCGGATCCTAGGATTAATGCGATTAGCGCGAATACGAATAGATTTTTCATGGTCTGTGTCCTTTCTTGTTAGAAATACGTTTTGGAGTTCGCCGCTTTGGACGTACTGCCAAAGTAACTTATTCACTCGCAAATCGATTTATTCGCTAAATCGATCGAACACCCCCTGAAGAAGGGGCAAAATCTTATCCTCTGACGATGGTAGCGTCGGCTTTTAAAGCGTCGAGTTGCTCCTTAAAGAGAGTGTCGCGCTTTTCGTTGGCGATGACCTCTTTGATTGATTGAGAGACTTTTTCGAATGGTTCGATGACGCCGATCTTTTTTTCGTCTAAACGGGCGATATGAAACCCGAATGGCGTTTCGAAAACGTCGCTAAGCACTCCAATTTCTAGCTCGAAAACGATTTTTTCGAATTCTTCGACCATGTGACCTTCTGGAAACCAACCTAGATCGCCGCCCTTGCCAGGGCAGTCGGAATCTTCATCGGCAATTGCTTCGAAGGATCCACCTTCGTCGAGCCGCCGTTTGGCGTCTTCGATTTTGCGCTTTGCCTCCTCGGGGTCTTGGCCTTCGTTCGTGTGAAATACGATATGGGCAGCCTTGTACTGGTCGGGGTGCTTAAATTGGGCCTCTTCCTTTTTGTAGCGGGCTTTGAGCTCTTCGTCAGTCGGCGCGGCTACTTGTTGGCGTAGATTGTCTAGGAAGCTCTGGAATCGCAGATCGTCGGCGATTTCTTGCTTCACATGGACTATGTTCTCGAGGGCAATGTTGAAGGTTTTGAGAAACTTGTTTTCGCCGCCGTGCTTTTTGGCGATTTTGTTGTATTCGGCGTCGATCGTTTCGCTTGGGAGATCTTGGACTTGCTTTTGAGCAGCTTCGAATAGGAGTCGGTGTTCGATGAAACGATCCTTCGCCATGTCTTCGGCTTGTAGTTTTAGAGCCGTTTGATCGAACCAGGGGAATTGCTTTTGAACTTCGGGAGCGATTCGCTCTACTTCTCGTTGAATCGCTTCGTCGCTGATAGAGAATCCATTAATTGTGAGCGCCATTTGCTGAGTGATGAGAACGGAGAAGCTGAGTTCAAGGTAAAATGCGGCTAGTTGCTCAATCGGTTTGCTACTGGCGATGGAGTCAGCTTTTTTCGAGCCCCATAGGCTCTACGAGCCTTATCTCATGCGATTGGATCGATTTATAGGGCATCACACCCAGCAGAGCAAAAAGGCGGTTCGTCTTTTGTTGGTGAAGGGGCGTGTGAAGGTGCATGGGGAAATCGTGACGGATGGACTATTGGAAGTGACGGAATTTTGTCGCGTGGAACTGGACGACGTTACGCTGCAAGATCGGAAGGCTTTGTATTTTATGCTTCATAAACCGGCTGGCTACTTGAGTGCGACGAGCGATTCGAATTTGCCAACAGTGATGGAGTTGATCGAGTCGCAAGGGGAAGAGAAACTGCACATTGGCGGTCGCTTAGATTTGGATACGACTGGTTTGTTGTTGTTGACGAACGATGGAAATTGGTCCCGTCGAATTACTGAACCGAGATTGAAGAAGCCCAAGGTGTATTTGGTGAATACAGCGGATCCTATCACGTTTGAGTATGGGGAGCTGTTCGAAAGTGGCGTGTATCTGGAGTATGAGGATATTACGACGCAATCGGCGCAGTTGGAGATATTGGGAGAAAGACAGGCGCGTCTTACGATTTACGAGGGACGATATCGTCAGGTGAAGCGAATGTTCTGGCGATTTAGGAACCAGGTGACGGCCCTGCATAGAGAGAGCATGGGCGAGATCGTGTTGGATCCAGCGTTGGCAGTGGGGGAGTATCGCGCGTTGACGAAGGAGGAGGTTGAGAGTGTCTAGGGTTAGCTATATGAGCCGAATTATGGTTGCTGCGGCCTCGGCGATGCCGCCCTACCTGGGGCTTTTGTAGGGCCAGGATTCGGGGGATTGGCAGAGGTTGGCGCGTACAGGGTTATTGAGGATGTAGGATCACTTTTCGTTGGTTTCGGTTTGGCTGCGAAGGCGGTGATCGAAGAAGCCGTCTTGCCAATTTATGGGTAGTGTTTTGGCGGTGAAGCGTTTCCAGGCTGCAATCGTTTGCTCCATTGGTTTGTTGGGAGAAAACGCGATGAAGGCGTGGAGATGGTCGGGCATGAGGAGGATGAGCGATACGTTCCATTGCTGAAGTTGCTCGCGGTAGGCGACGCTTTCGAAAAGCGGTTCGGCTATTTCGGGCTTGGCGAGGGTGTTGTGGCCTCGTTGGCTACAGCAGATTGTAATGAAGAAGAGGGAGGCGTCGGGAATCCATGAAGGTGGCGTGTGATGAAATCGTTTGCGATTGGGTAACATGGTTCAGGAACGATTCAGGTAGGGCGGCATCGCCGAGGCCGCAGCACTAGATTTAGTAAGAGTTGATTTCGAATTTTTGTATTAAAGTTGGAGAAAACGTGAGAGTGATTTGGTGAGGTGAGTGAGGGTGGGCAAGGCTGCGGCCTCGGCGATGCCGCCCTACCTATGGCTTTTCTACACGGTAAAACTGGCTATCACTTCTTTTAGCTTTTCGGCGTTGGAGCCACCGCCCATGGCGAAGTCGGGTTTGCCGCCGCCGCGGCCGTCGAGTTTCGCTGTTAGGTCTCGTATTATGTCGCCGGCTTTGTGGCCTGCGGCGATCGAGCTTGGAGAGGAGAACGCTACTACGCTTACTTTGCCGCCGATGTTGGCTCCTAGGACTACGAGGCCTTCACCGAGCTTGCCGAATATTTGAGATCCTAGGCCGCGGAGAGCGTTAGGGTTCTCGGCATCGATAACTGCTTTTATGAGTTGGATACCGTTGGTCTCTTGAGCGGTCTTGAGAAGATCTTCAGCTAGATTGCCGGAAGCTTTTTGCTGGAAGCTTTTCAGTTGCTTTTCGAGTTCGGCGTTGCGGGCTAAGACTGTATCGATCTTCTTGGCAATTTTGCCGGCTGGAACTGAAAGGTCTTTCGATAGTTGAGCGATGGTCGCTTCGATATCGTTGACATGCTGATACGCAGATTGACCGACGATAGCTTCGACGCGGCGGGTGCCGGCTGCGATGCCTGATTCGGATGCGATCTTGATTATGCCGATTTCGCCGGTTGCTCGAACGTGAGTGCCTCCGCAGAGTTCCTTGGAGAAGCCGCCTATGTCGACTACCCGTACGACGTCGCCGTATTTGTCGCCGAAGAAGGCGATGACTTCTTCTGGTTTGTTATCGAAAGGCGTTTCGAACCATTTGCATTCGCCGTTTTCTAGGAGGCGTTCGTTGCAGATTTTTTCAATTTCTGCGAGCTGTTCGGGCTTGATGCCTTCGAAGTGGGAAAAATCGAAGCGCAGTCGTGAGGGATCGACGTAGGATCCTGCTTGGCGTACGTGGGTTCCGAGTACTTCGCGGAGAGCGTAGTGGAGTATGTGTGTCGCGGAGTGGTGACGTTCGATAGCTTTACGACGTTCTTCGTCGACGGAGAGAAAAGCGGTCTTGCCTTTGATGTTGCCGAGCTCGCCTTCGATCTTATGGAGGAAACGACCGGCCGCGTCTTTGGTTGTATCCAGAATACGGTAGTCTTGTCCGTCAATGAGAGCAGAGCCTGTGTCGCCGACTTGGCCGCCCATTTCGGCGTAGAAGGGGCTTTGGTTGGCGATGAGGTAGCTCTCGCCGTTTTTGCCTTTGAGGACATCGAGAACTTCGGCTTCGCCTTCGAGTTCGTCGAACCCTACGAATGTTGTGGCGTCACCAGATTCGCCATCGGATACAAGGATGTCTGTTTTCTTTTGGGATGCGCGGGCTTTGGCGCGTTGCTTTTCCATTTCGACCTTAAAGCCTGCAGTATCGACTGTGATGCCGCGTTGCTTGGCCATTAGCTCAGTGAGATCGAGCGGGAAACCGTAGGTGTCGTATAGAGTGAATGCGTTGATTCCTGAAATTGAACTTTCATCTGCGACGATTTTTTCGAAAAGCTGGATGCCTCTATCAAGAGTTCTTCCAAAGGAATCTTCTTCGCTTTTGATGATTTTTTGGATGATGTTTTTTTGCTTCTCGAGCTCGGGAAATACGTGTCCTAGTTGATCGACTACGTTGGGGACTAGGTCAGCGAAAAACCCGTTCTTGAGGCCGAGTTTGCGGCCGTACATGACGGCGCGGCGGAGGATGCGGCGGAGGACGTAGTTGCGGCTTTCGTTGCCGGGAAGAATGCCGTCGGCGATGGAACAGGCTAGGCAGCGAGCGTGATCGGCGAGAACGCGGAAGATAACGTCTTTCATCTCGACTTCGCTGATGTTGTCGAGGTCTTCGGGGAGGGTTCTTTGGTACTTGTGTCCGGAGAGCTTTTCGAGCTCTGCAAAGATACTAGTGAAGAGATCCGAGTTGTAGTTACTTGGTGGAGTCGAGAAGTCGGTGAAGTTTTTGAAGGTCGCCATGATGCCGGCGACGCGTTCGAAGCCCATGCCGGTGTCGACGTGTTTGGCTTTGAGGGGGACTAGATCTCCGCCTGGTGTCGCGTTGTATTGGATGAATACGAGATTCCAGATTTCGATGCAGTAGGGCGAGTCGGCGTTGACGAGCTTGCCTTGGGTGTCGCCGTTGGGAGTGAGGTCGACGTGGAGCTCGGAGCAGGGTCCGCAAGGACCTGTGTCGCCCATCATCCAGAAATTGTCGGCTTTGTTGCCGTAGACAATGTGGACGTCGGGATCGAGGCCGGCTTTTTCGAAGATGGCTTTCCAGAAATCGTAGGCTTCTTGGTCGAAGTCGGCGGGGTCGCCTTCGCCGGGTTTGTAGACGGAGGCGTAGAGGCGTTCGATCGGGAATTTCCAGACTTCGGTGATGAGTTCCCAGGCCCACTCGATGGCTTCTTTTTTGAAATAGTCGCCGAAGGACCAGTTGCCGAGCATCTCGAAGAAGGTGTGGTGATAAGTGTCGAGGCCAACGTCTTCGAGGTCGTTGTGTTTGCCGCCAGCGCGAATGCACTTTTGGGTGTCTGCTGCGCGTGGGTAGGGAGCTTCGCGGTCTCCGAGGAAGTAGGGGACGAACTGATTCATACCCGCGTTTGTGAACAGCAGGTTGGGGGCATCCGGCATTAGGGATGCGGATGGGACGATGGAGTGCTGTTTAGACTTGAAGAAGTCTAGGAAGGATTGGCGAATTTGGTCGGAAGTCATGGAGAGGATGGGCTTGTGCTTTTTTGCCCACGAAGGGCACGAAGATCACGAAGGATGGGAAGATGTTTTCAGTTTATGATACGCTTCCATTCGAGTGGAGCGGGTGACCCGAAATTTATTAGGAGACCTAGTCTTAGTTTTGAGGCTTTAAGGTAGTTGAGGAGTTGTGACTCTTCTTTGCTAGTAAGCCGTGGGAGGAGCTTTGAGCTCTATGATGATTTCTTTGTAGGCGATAATATCCGCGTAGTATTTTTTGTCGAGAGGGACTCCTTTGTAGAAAACTTTCAGAAGTGGCTGGGCTTCAAAAGGAATTTTCTGAAAGGCGAGTTCTCGTTCGAGCGCTTCTTGGTAGATAGGCTCGAGGAGTCCGTTGCCTAGTTCACGTTGGACTTCAATGGCGGTTCCGATGAGTTTGTAGCACTCGTCTTTGAATAGAATCTCCATCGAATTACTTTGTGAACTTTGTGTTCTTCGTGGGCGAAAAATCTACAGTCTTTCGATGACGGCGGCGGCCATTTCTTTGGTGCCGATGGATTTTTGGCCGAAGGATATGTCGCCGGTGCGGTTGCCGTCCATGACGGCTTGCTTGACTGCGGCTTCGATCTTTTCGGCGATGTCGTTTAGGCCGAAGCTGTAACGGAGCATGAGAGCTGCGCTGAGAATTTGGGCACAGGGGTTGGCGATGCCTTTGCCTGCGATGTCGGGAGCGGTGCCGCCACTTGGCTCGTAGAGTCCGAAGGGGAGGTCGTATTGGTTTTTGCCGGTGCCGAGACTCGCGCTGGAGAGCATACCGAGGCTGCCGCAGACGATGCCCATTTCGTCGGAAATGATGTCGCCGAACATGTTCTCGGTTACGATGACGTCGAATTGATTGGGGTCGCGGGCCATTTGCATGGCGGCGTTGTCGACGTACATGTGGGTGAGTTCAATCTCGGGCGCGTGCTTGCCGATGTATTCAATGGCGGTCTGGCGCCAGAGGACAGAGGTGGTGAGGACGTTCGCTTTGTCGACGGAGCAGATTTTGCCGGAGCGGGATCTGGCGGAGGCGATGGCGACTTCGAGGATGCGTTCGATTTCGCTTTTTTTGTAGACCATCTCGTCTGTCGCTTGGATGTCGCCGTCGGGGAGCGTCTCGGTGCGCTTTGGCCCGAAGTAGATGCCGCCGGTGAGCTCGCGTACGCATACAATGTCGATGCCTTCGGGGATGCGCTCGGTTTTGAGCGGGGAGGCATCGGTGAGCTCTTGATAGAGGAGTCCGGGACGGAGGTTGGCAAAAAGGGAGAAGTGTTTGCGGATGGGGAGCAAGGCGGCACGTTCGGGCTGCTCAGCTGGAGGAAGGGTCTCCCATTTTGGACCGCCGATGGAGCCGAAGAGGATGGCGTCGGCATCTTCGCAGATCTTGATAGTGGAGTCGGGAAGGGCTTTGCCTTCGTTGTCGATTCCGGCGCCGCCGATGTTGGCCTCGGTGTAGTCGAGCGTAATGCCTGCGGGCTCGGTGGCGGCTTTGAGGACGTCGAGTGCGACGGTCATTACTTCTGGTCCGATGTAGTCACCGGGGAGAACTGCGAATTTAAGCGTTTGCATGAGGGGGGCTATTGAGGGGAAAACTGCCGTCATTTAAAGCGCAAACTGCAGTTGGAGGGTCGAGAAGATGGAATTCTGGCCACTTTCGCGTTGAATGAGTTGGAGTATTGGACCACCTGAACGGATTAAGAGGGCCTGCGTAGTTACTTTACGATTTTAGAAAGTCGAGGCTAAGGATGCCTCTCATACCAAGGACGGTATAGGATTTCTGGAAACGCTTAGGAATTGGGTGTTTGCGGTCGAATCTGGCTATTGGGGTTTTTTATTTGATTCAGAATAATCGGGGGGTCATGGGTGAACAATGATCGACTTACGTGTTTTTCCTGCGGGCTATATCCAAACGAATGCTTTTTTGCTGTCTAATTTGGAGCGAAAGGAATCGATTTTGATAGATGCTCCGCATTTTGTTTGGGATGAAGTGGAGCCCGTTTTGAAAGAACTAGGTTGCGAATTGAAGGCTCTGCTGTTGACCCATGGGCATTACGATCACATGGGCGGGGCGAGTCGTATTCAGAAACTGGGTTGCCCGATTTATGGACATAAGGACGATCAGTTATTCTACGAAACGCCAGAAGTGATGAGAGCGTATGTGTATCCACCGGATATGACCTTGGAGCCAGTTACGATCGATCATTGGGTTGAGCAGGGCGATGTGATCGAGTTGCTAGGCGAGAGGATTGAGATACGGCATGTGCCGGGTCATTGTCCTGGGAATGTCCTTTTTCATTTTGCTGCCCACAAGGCGGCTTTCGTTGGAGATGCCTTGTTTGCTGGTAGTGTTGGAAGGTGGGATTTGAAAGGGGGAGATTTTCCGACTTTGGAGCGGTCGATTAGGGAACAGATCTATACTTTGGATCCCGAAACGATCGTTTACCCGGGTCATGGTCCTCAGACGACCGTGGGGCAAGAGTTCGAAACGAATCCGGTTGTTCCTGGTCAATAGGGGGTGGTTTTCTTAGCGTTTCGTTTTGGACGTTAATGCCTCGGAAGTTTAGATTGGAATTACGATTTTGACAGCAGAGGCTGAACGTCGTGCGTGACTGAAGATGAGGATTGTATGATCGATTAAAACTGTTCTAATCGAGCGCGTTACGTATGGCCATGACACAATCTGAAAAGGAAATCTTCATGAAAGCGGCTCTAGACGAGGCGCGTAAGGGGTGGGGCCGGACGCATCCGCAGCCAATGATCGGCGCAGTTTTGGTCGAAAAGGGGGAAATAGTTGCTCGCGAACATGTCTCCCAATCGGGTTCGAGAGGGCCGGAGACGCGTCTGTTTGAGTCGCTGGGACGCAAGCCGGTAGGCGAGGCGAGTCTGTTTTTGACACTCGAGCCCGGGTCATCTTCAAATCGTTTGGATTCCGGTGTTAAAGCGATCGTCGAATCGGGTGTGCGACATGTATTGATTGGGGCCTGCGATCCTGTAGCGGATCATGAGAACAAAGGCGCAGAGGCGTTGAAGGAATCGGGAATTCAGGTGGAACGCCGGATTTTGACCGATGACTGCGAGGATTTGAATCTGATTTTCAATCACTGGGTCAACAAGCGTTCTCCGATGTTGGCGGCGAAATCCGCGACCACGTTAGACGGAAAAATCGCCTGTCGTACGGGAGAGTCGAAATGGATTACGGGCGAAGAGGCTCGGCAGAACGTGATGCATTGGCGTCGTTTATTTCCGGCGATTGGAGTCGGAGCCGGAACGGTGATCAAGGATGGCCCACGTTTAACGAGCCGTATCGACGGTGAAGAAGAATGGTGTGGCGTAAGGTTCGTTATGGACGGGTTATTGCGCACGGCGATGGAGCGTTACTTGCCTTCGGTTTACACGGACGATTATCGCGACAATACGATCGTGGTCACTACAGATGCGGCTGGCACCGGGTACATTCGTCGTTTGGAAACTGAGGGAGTGAATGTGTGGGTCTTGCCGGCGGAAAACATGAAAGTACCGTTTTCGGAGTTTAAGAAGAAATGCTACGATGTCGGCATTAACGGGATCTATTTCGAAGGAGGTAGCAAGCTGACTAGCGAGCTTTTGCATATGCGAGAGTTGGATTATCATTTCAACTACCGGGCTCCTGTATTATTGGGAGATGATAAGGCAAAACCGGTGTATCGAGGTATGCGAATTGAGAAATTGTCCCAGGCGATTCGTCTAGAGCGGGTTCGCAATGAGGTGTATGGGGATGACCAGTTGATGCGGGGGTTTGTATCGTATCCATCACGCTTGGACGTAGATGAAACTGTATTTAGCAACGAGTAATCTCCATAAGATCGAGGAGTTGGCGGCGATGTTGTCGGCGGCAGGGATCGATATTGAAGTTCACACGGCTGAAGCTGTTGGCGGAATGCCTGAGGTGGTTGAGGATCAGGATACGTTTTCGGGGAATGCGTTGAAGAAGGCTCGGGCCTTGGCGGCTCTGTTGCCTGAGGATGGGCTTGCGTTGGCCGATGATAGCGGAATTTGCATCGAGGCGTTCGATGGCGCTCCGGGAGTGTATTCGGCTCGCTATGCGGGTGAAGGTGCGACCGACGAGGAGAATCTTGAGAAGTTGATTCGAGAAATGGAAAATGTGCCGGATGACGAGCGAGGCGGGAGTTTCGAATGTCATTTGGCGGTCGTGGCCCCGCATGGCGAAGAACGAATCTTTGTTGGCGAGATTCTCGGAACGATTCTGAGGGAGCGACGAGGCGAGGGTGGATTTGGTTATGATCCTGTTTTTTTGCCCTTGGGCGAAGTGTGCACGACTGCGGAGATGAAGCCGGAGGAAAAGGCGGCTATCAGCCACAGAGGCAATGCGATGCGTGGTTTTCTAGGGTGGTTCATTGAGGCCGGTATTGTTGCTGATGCGTAATGATATTCGGTAATATTACTGGTTTTGTTTTCGGCGTATAAAAATCATAATAATCGAGTCGATTGTAGTTGGATTCATTAAAACCCATATCCGCAAATAACTATGAACAACGAACTGAAACTAGCTATATTCGACTTGGGACAAGTATGCATTCGGACGCATTTGGAACGTTGTTACATCGATTGGGAGGAAATGGCTGGGATTAGACCCGGTTCGCTTTCTAGAGACTTTCCGATCGATGATCAATACGAGGAGTATGAACGCGGGACAGTGTCAGGGCGTGCTTACGCGGAGTATTTTTGTATGGTAAGTGGTTTTGTTCTCGATTTCGAACAGTGGAAAGAGGGTTGGAATTCAATGTTTGGCGAAGTGATCGAGTCGACAATGAACACTGTACGTTCGATGCAGGAAGCCGGAGTGACGGTGGTTGCTATGTCCAATACGAACGCTACGCATACCGAGTATTTACAGGAAAACTATAAGGGGTTGAGCAGTGCTTTCGATCATCGCTATTTGTCGAATGAGATTGGAATGCGGAAACCTGAACCTCGTGTTTTCAAATTCATCCTCGAGCAGCATAAATGTGATCCTTCCGAGGTGGTGTATTTCGATGATCTAAAGCAGCATGTCGAAGCGGCTAGTCGTTTGGGGATCGAAGCGGTCTTATTTGATGACGATTCGAAAGCCAAGCTTTGGTGGAAGCGTCGGCAAGCGACTGTTTGCGAATCAGCTTTGATTAGCTGATATCGCCTGAAGGACTGGGAGGAAGGTGTAGGGTTTCGGCATCTTTGCTTTCTTGGAGGTAATCAAAAAAAAGCCTGCAGCGTTAGGCAGCAGACCCTTGAACATATTTAATGGTTTCTAGCGAAGCTGCGTTTAGAACCCAGCGGAGAAACTGAATGTTCCCCAAAGGTTGCTGTTGCGTCCGTTAGGTCCGATACGCTCGTCGTTTCCGCCGCTGCGGATTCCGATTGCTAGTTTAGCGGTATCGGAAAGCGAGTGCACCCATTGAGCCGAGGTTCCGTAGTAGTAATACTCGCTTGGTACTTATAGCCTGCGAAGTAGTCGACTTCATCGCCAGTGTCATCTTCGATCGGTTGGTTTGTCCAGAGTCCTAGATAGAACGCGTCGTAACCGAATTCAATGCTGGGTTGGAAGCTTTCGGTCGCGAGTTGAACGCCACGGAAGACGTACTCGGATTGGTAAGCGAAGTTGGTTTCAACAGTTAGGTCCTGGGCCTTGGCTTGAGACAAGCCGAGGGCTAGACCCGTAGCGATTACCGCTAGGGTTTTCTTATTCATAATAGTTTGTAGTTTGATTAGTTAAGTCCTGTTAGAGAGGACTGATATTTAGTTTCGTAGAGTGGCGAAACGTTCCGCCATTTTTGAAACAAGGCGGCAACCTGACTATTAAAAGTTCGGTTTAAAGCAAAAAAATCGATTTGGAGAAAACTTTCAGTACTCCATCAAATGTGCCCATCGATTTAATACAATTTTACGATCCGTATTATGGATACGAATCAGAATATTTTAGCCTTTTCTCCGCTCTAGCCAAGCTTCCAAGCTCCACTTGCCTGGGTTGTAATGGATAAGCAGAAGACAAACTCCAAGTAGGCAGAGGTTTTTAACGTAGTTGCTTCGCTGTAACACTTGCCAGAGCCATTCGCTTTCGGGTGCGATGAATTCGGGTGTCGTAGAGATTCCTGGACCATGCACGATCGCAGTGACGACTACGAGAAAAGAACCAAGTAGAATTGCAGCGAAACGCAGCTTGTAGCCGACAGCGATAAGCCCGCCGCCGATCAATAGGATGCAACCGCAGAGAAAAGACATTGCGTGAGGAATAGGCATCCAGTCTGGCATTAATTTCTGGATGAGATCGTCTTTTACGAGATGCTCGCCGCCAAGTCCTAGAAAGATTAGGCAGAAAAGGATGCGGAATAGTAGATCCGTGAAATTTCGATCGATGAGTTTCATTTTCCCCAATGGCGAATTCCTGGAAGCGTGACGTAGAGTAGTTTGTGGTAGAGCGCGCGTGGCAATAGGCGTCGAATAAAATAAAAGATGCGCGCGTCCGTTGTGCCTTGAACTCGGAGAGGAGGCTTTTTCATACGGGCTACTTTGAATATCGACCGGGCGACGCTTTCGGATGTGCACGGCGACATAGCCATTAGCTTTTCGACGAAACGCGTCATGTTCTCGTAGTGAGAATCGTAGGGCGAAGGCTGGGATTGGGCTTTACGTTTTTTCGAATAAAGCACTTTCCGAAATGCCAATGAATTGATGAATCCGGGCCTGACGAGAGTTGTATGGATGTGCCAAGGTTTGAGCTCGTACCAGAGGGCTTCGCTGGCTCCTTCCAGAGCAAATTTCGAGGCAGAGTAGGAAGCCATTGTCGGCATAGCCATCATGCCTCCAACTGAGGAAACGTTGATGATGCGTCCGGATTTTCGTTCGCGCATCGCAGGGAGGCATTCTCTGATGAGGTGCATCGGGCCGAGGTAGTTAACGAGCATTTGGCGTTGTTCGTCTTCAATGGTCATGTCTTCGACGACCGAGCGATAGGAAATGCCTGCGTTGTTGATCAGGATGTCGATGGGGCTCCAGCGTTCGGCGGTATCTCTTACGATTTGTGAGGCTTTTTCGTGATCTCCAATATCAAGAGATCGTATCCAAAATCGAGGGTTTTGAGCGATCGGGTCCCCGTCGAAAGCGTTTGCCGAATTCGGCAAGGTCGTGGCGACTATTTGATAGGGGTCCCGGTTGAAATGGGAAAGTAAGGCTCTTCCGATGCCAGAACTGCATCCGGTTATGAGTACGATTGTTTTTTCCATGAGCCGAGCCATTGGCACAAACGCCAATTACATGGTGACTGTATTCGCAGAAGAGCTTAATAGGCAAGGGGCAATCTATGATTGGCAGCTTGGTTGGGCTTGTTGGTTGGCTCCTGAAACGCACTAAAAATAGTATCGATTAGAATGTCGTAGCGTGTACAGTAGAGAGAAATCGAATTATGAAAAAAGTATTAGCGATATTGGGTGTGTTGGTTGGGGTTGGGGTGGTATTCCTTTTTGTCTTTTCGAAGGCGATTGGTTCCGCGGTTAAAGCTGGCGTTGAGACCTATGGTCCTGAAGTCACTCAGACGTCGATTACGCTGGATGACGTTCAACTATCGGCATTTTCCGGAAGCGGTTCGATATCGGGATTGATCGTGGGAAATCCAGAAGGATTTAAGACGCCACATTCGATCAAATTGGATGGCTTTAGGATGAAGATTGAACCGATGTCTGTGCTTTCGGATAAAATTGTGATCAACGAAATTATAATCGATGGACCGGAATTCATCATGGAAACCGGACTTGGGCTTCAGAAAAGTAATATCGGCGTTATTCTAGAGAATATTCAAGCATTCACCGGAACCAGCGATGAGGAAGAGGAGGAGTCGGGGTCATCGAAGAGCGTGCAGATTGACTTGCTTCGAATCACCGGAGGCAAGGTCAAGATCTCCAATAAACTTCTCGGGGGACAGTCGCTAATGGTTCCTCTTCCAGATATCGAATTGACGGATATCGGAGCTGAAGATGATGGCGTGTCATTTGGAGAATCGATAAAAATCGTATTCCAAGCGATCAACCAGGGAATTGTTTCATCGGTCGGTAAGTCGGGCAAAGTGGTCGGCGATCAACTTAAAAATGCAGGTGAAGCGACCAAAAAAGGCCTCGGCGGACTGTTTAAAGGATTGAAGGACGCAGTCGACGGCGAGAAGGAGTAAGTTGAATTAGCACGTTGCGATGACAGGATAAGTGTACTGATTGTGGCGTTCGCTCGTTCGGACTCGCTTTCAATTGAATTTATATAGAGTTCAGCTTCAGAAATATCCTGGTAAGCCCACTGACTTATAATACTTTGAAGGTTTTGTTGTCGCTTTGATTTTCAATTGCGTATGGGAAGGCTGCTTTTCTGTCTGTTTCCGCCCAACCTTTTAGAAAACTCGACATTGCGCTGTTTGATTGCTCTGGGTTTTGAAGCGCTTTGATAGCGGAGAGTGGGTCCTCGAACTCGTGCTTGCCCCAAGATTGATAGAGCACGTCTAAGTTGTTGGCGATTTTGGAAGGATCGCTTTCTTCTAAGAGGATGGATTATAGTTCGGCGAAATTTTCGCCGCGTTCCGTTACACTGATAATCGTTTTCAGGCCAGATCCGATAGACGTGGTTTCTGGGCCGTTTCTAAACCCGATTTGATAGCCTACTATTCCAGCGACTAGCGTTAGCGCTATTGCTTTCGCCCATTTGGTTAGGTCCATGAGGGAGAGCTCATTCGTCGTTCGTGAACAGTGCATTCATTTGATCATATTATTACTTTATTTCTTCCAGCGTCGTTCTCGCTTCTTGAGCTCGACTGGGGCGGTTTGCAATATACATCCGACGACGGCGGGTTGACTGCGAAGTTTGGCCCATTCGTTTGTATTCACTTTCCAGCGTAGTGATGATGCGGTGGGAGCGGTTACGATTGTATCATCGTCGAGTTTGAAAGCCAGGTCGCTTGTGGTGGAACCTCGGGTGGAATCGAGCGCTTCGCGGAGATCGTAGAAAAATGCTTCGGTGTCGCCTTTGGGATCGAGGATCCAAGTGATGTGTTTGATTTGGTCGGGCATGCTTGATTCGAGCGGATAAATTTCAGATACGCTTAGTCGAACACCTTCTTCGTTTCGGAATACACTGCCTTTTATAAGGACCAGCTTTTCGTTTTCGAGATTGTGCCCATACTCTCCATACGAATCTGCATAGCAGTTCATCTGGACGCTGCCTTTTAGAGTCCCAAGATTAAAGAATGCCCAAGGTCGATTGTCGCGTCGCGAAAGTTTGGTAGTGACTCCGGAAGCGATGCCGCAAATTTGGAATTCGATGCGATCGCCTAGCTCGTCCATTTTATCGAGATCGAAATTGGTGAGGGCTTCGGTTAGGCCATTGTAGTCGTCAAGCGGGTGTCCGGAGACGTAGAATCCTAGAAGTTCTTTTTCGTAGGCGAGCATTTCGTTTTTAGGGAATTGTTTGCTCATGTCGTAGACACGATTACCGTTGGGGCCTCCATTTGAATCTCCATTCGCATCGGGGGCGTCGGCTAGCATGTCGAAAAAGCAGTTCTGGCCGGCTTCTTTGTCCCGTTGCCGAGCGGCTGCGTAGTTAATGGATTCTTCGAGTCGTTCGAAAATGGCTCCGCGTGGTTCGAGGGAGAAATCGAAGGCGCCGGTTTTGACGAGACATTCCAATACGCGCCGATTGACGGCTTTTGAATCCATCCGTTCGAGAAATTCGTCGAGATCGGTAAAGGGACCGTTGGCTTCGCGTTCTTCGATGATCTTAATCGCCGCAGCATCGCCCACGCCTTTAATTGCTCCAAGTCCGAAACGAATCGATCCGGGACGTCCGGCCGCTTCGTCTTCCGGGTCGTCTACCACTGGGGTAAACGACTGACGAGAGGTGTTGATATCTGGCGACAGCACCTGAATATCCATCGCGGTTGCTTCGTCGATGAAGTGAGCTACCTTGTCGGCATTGCCTTGCTCGCTAGATAGCAAGGCTGCCATGAACTCTACAGGGTAGTTGGCTTTTAAATACGCAGTGCGATAGGACAGCATCGCGTAGGCTGCGGAGTGAGATTTGTTGAAGCCGTATGCGGCGAACTTGTCCAAGATGGCAAAGATGCCCAGAGCCATCTTGCGGCTCATGCCGTGTGTTTTGTTCGCACCTGCGACGAAGACTTCTTTTTGCGCTTCCATGACCGAAGCGATTTTCTTGCCCATCGCGCGTCGAAGAATATCCGCACCGCCGAGGGTATAGCCAGCGATGATACGAGCTGCTTCCATGACCTGCTCTTGGTAGACCATGACGCCGTAGGTTTCGCTTACCAGTTCCCTGAGGAGTGGGTGAGGGACTTCGATAGTCTTAGCGTCTTTTTTGCCGCGAATGAACTGCGGAATGAATTGCATCGGACCGGGGCGATAGAGCGCTACAAGCGCGATAATCTCTTCGAATACGGAAAGGCCGATTTGCTTGCAAAGCGACTGCATGCCGCCGGACTCAAGCTGGAATACACCGACGGTTTTACCTTGGTTGAGAAGTTCGTACGTTTTCGAATTTTCGAGAGTGATTTTCTCGATGTCGAAATCCTGCATTCCTTCGAGACGCTTTACGCTGGTTTCCGCATCGGAAATGACGGTCAGCGTTTTGAGGCCGAGGAAATCCATCTTAAGGAGACCGAGATCTTCGGCCGGTCCCTTGGCGTACTGCGTGGTGAGGTCGCCTTCCTGGAGGGTGACGGGAACGAGGTTGTGGATGGGTTGGTCGCCGATGATGATTCCGCAGGCATGTTTGCCTGTGTTGCGGACCATGCCTTCGATGACTTTACCTTGTTCGACGATTTTTCTGGCTACTGGATTCCGTGCGATTTCTTCCCGCAGTTCCTTCGACTTTTCGATGGACGCTTCTAGCGAGATGTTGAGCTCGTCGGGGATCATCTTGGCGAGCTTGTCAGCTTCGGCGAATGGCATGTCATTCACTCGAGCCATATCGCGAATGACCATCTTTGCTCCGAACGTACCGTAAGTGATGATGTTGGCTACGCTGTCGGCGCCGTATTTTTCACGGACGAAGGTGACCACCTCCTCGCGCCGTCGCATGCAGAAATCGATATCGAAATCGGGAGGCGATACACGTTCGAGATTGAGCATGCGCTCGAAGAGTAGACCGAATCGCAGCGGATCGATGTCCGTGATCAATAGAACGTAGGCGACGATACAGCCCGCTCCGGAACCACGACCTGGGCCTACGGGAATGCCTTTGCCGCGGGCGAAATTGATAAAATCCCAAACGATGAGAAAGTAATCGATGAATCCCGTACCGGCGATGATGGCGATTTGGTAGTCGAGTTGCTCGCAGAGAAACTGGGCAAAGTCTTCGCGTTGGCCTTCGATTGGCTTGTAGGCAGCGCGGTCGTCGTAGTCGACGCCGTAGCGATCGAGCAGGCCGCGTTTGCAAAGCTCGAGTAGTAGGGTGCCGTTGGATTTGTGAAGATCGCGTTCTTCTTTGGTGAGTTTGCAGATTTCGTCTTTGCCGTCCTGCTTGTTGACCTTGGTTTTTTCGGCTTCGTAGATGTCGAGGATTTGGTCGAATTTATCGACGTCCTCTTTGAAGGTTTTCAGCTCGGGCGGCGCCTCGAAAACGGGATAGTGATTTTCGTCGAAAGGAATTTCGAGGTCGCACATTTCGGCGACATGAACCGTGTTGTCGATCGACTCGGGGACCTCCTTGAAAATCTCGAGCATTTCTTCGCGGCTCTTTAGGTAGAACTCTTGCGAAGGGTATTTCATTCGATTCGGATCGGCTATGATCTTGCCCGTTTGGATACAAAGCAATGCGTCGTGTGGATCGGCGTCTTCTTTGTAGACGTAGTGCGAATCGTTGGCGGCGATGATTTTGAGATCGAATTCCTTGGCGAGTTTTATGAGGCCAGGGATTATCCGCCGTTGCACGGGCATGCCGTGATCTTGGAGTTCGATGAAATAATTTTCCCTACCGAAAATATCGACAAAGTCAGAGGTGACGCGGCGAGCGTTGGCTTCGTCGCCATAAATTAGATACTGAGCGGCGACGCCGTTGATGCATCCGCTAAGTCCGATGAGCCCTTTGGAGTATTGGGCGAGCTTTTCGATGTCGGTGCGCGGCTTGTAATAGACGCCGTTGACGTGAGCGTCGGAAACCAGTTTGCAAAGGTTTTTGTATCCTTCGTAGTCCTTGGCGATGACGCCTTTGTGGTGAATCTGGTTTTTTGGGAAATCCTCGGGAGAGGGGACGTAGTCTTCCGGGATGTCGCCGATGTCGTCGGTCCGCTTGCGTTCACGCTTGGGTCGCTCGTTTTGCTTGTGGTCGTTGACGTAGTAGAGTTCGCAGCCAATGAGGGGTTTGATTTCCGCTTTGCGGCAGGAGCGGTAGAAGTCGATCGCCCCGAAAAGATTGCCGTGGTCGGTCATCGCCAAAGCGGGCATGCCGAGCTCTTTGGCTCGTGCTGCGGCTCGGGCCGGCTTGGCGCAACCGTCGAGCAGAGAGTAGTGGGTGTGATTGTGAAGATGGACGAAAGGACCGGACTCGGACATAGATAGACAGTCAATGAGCCTGAGCGATTGTTTCAAAGAAAAGAAGCGCCAAGTTGTTCATACGTTTTCGGGCAGTTATTTGGAGCTTATTCACAATGAGGCGATGAGTCGTATGTCCACGGGGATTATTGATTATTGCGTTCTGATCTAACCAATTGCAAAGTGTCTCTCGAAAAGGGTTGACGAAGACAGGTAATCCCGTCTTTTTGCTCATCTTTCTCTGAATAACCATGGCAATTGAAGTAAAAATCCGCAAAAACGAGCCCGTCGAACGTGCGCTCCGTCGTCTTAAGAAGAAACTAGACCGCGAAGGCGTTATCAAGGACGTGCGTGGTAACCGCTATTTCGAAAAACCTTCGGCCACTAAGCGTCGCCAGGGCAAGGTAGCGGCTTTCAATGACATGCTCCGCCACAAGTGGGACAACTAGGCTGATTAAGGCTTAAGGTTGAAGGAATAAGGCTGAAAGGCCGTTTCCCGAATTTCGAAACTTCCTCTGATATTGAGGGAGTTTTTTTGTGCCTGGGTCTCTGGCTTGTCTCGAAACTGTAGGAGCGGGTTTATCTCGCGATAGTCTAGCTGAATGGAATATCGCCGGATAAACCCGCTCCTACAGTTTCCAGGTGGGGCGATTTCTGAATTGTTGACGCTAGCTTGAGGGTTGGGCGAGCAGCTCTTGGATCCATTTGCGATGGGGTCCGGAGAAGGGGAGATCGCCGATCGCGTTGGCCTTTGCCCAAAGGGTGTCGGCTGGAAGTTTTTTAGGGAGAGATTTGGGGTCTGTTGGGAAAAAGCGTTCGGTGATCCGGTATTTCGTGATTGAACGTTTGCGTTCGAGGAGAGGTTTGCCTGTCGCTTCGGGAAGTCCGAGTTGTTCGAGACTTGGGATTTCGTGGAGGCCTTTCATGCGTTTGGCCGACTCGGGTATTTTGTGGAGAAGGATCCCACGTGGGCCGACGATCCAGGCCCGGTTGACGGTTTTCTTTTCGTACTTGGTTTTATCGAATCTAGGAAGGGAGCCTTCGATGCCAGCGACGCGGGCTTGGCACAAATCTGCCACTGGGCAAAGCAAACACTGTGGATTTGCTTTACGGCAAACGGTCGCGCCGAGTTCCATCATGGCCTGGTTGTGGTCACCGGGTCGGTCAGTATTGAGTAGGGATTCGGCGAGCGATTGGTAGGCTTTGGCCGCCTCGACGCTGGTTTTGTACTGAGTCGTGTCGGCGATCAATCGCGAGAGGATCCGTACGACATTACCGTCGACGACGGCGCTTGGATCGGAAAAGGAGATGCTGCAAACGGCTGCGGCTGCGTAGGGGCCGATTCCTGGGAAGGCTTGCCAGCTTTTAGAGTCGGTTGGCAGTTCTGGGAGTGTTGAAATGGTTTGGGCAAGTTTGTGGAGATTGCGAGCTCGGGAGTAGTAGCCGAGCCCTTCCCAGCTTTTGAGGACTTGGGCTTCGGTGGCTTTGGCGAGCTTTTTGAAATCTGGATAGGCTTTCAACCAGGCATCGAAATAGGGCAGTGCGGTTTTTACCTGGGTCTGTTGGAGCATGAACTCCGAAACGACTGTTTTGTAGAGGCTCGGTTGGCTTCGCCAGGGTAGGTCGCGAGCATTGGCCTCGTACCAGTCGATGAGTTGGGATCGAAACGGGGCGGCAGAATCGGAAAGTTTAGTGGCGTCCATTTGAAAAGTGGTCGAATTGGAACCGTTTTGGATAGGAGGAGCCATGTTAAAATTGGGCGATTTGACGGAGTCCTTGATCGAGGCATGGAATGGAGGAAGGAGGGTTTCTTTCTGTCGCAAACAATTTTCTCGAATACCTGGAATTGGAGCTCTCTACGAGAAAGCAGTCCAAGCGAATCCGTATCTGCCAAAAAAACTAGCCTTACCATTTTTTTTGGCAGCGAAATGAGAGGAGGTGTGGGAGTGGTTGGCCCCTTGGGGGATGGGGGTGGATATCCATCATTTTTTAGGTTTCCTTTCCTGGGGGCGCTTTGTAACGTTCGCTTCAAATTCGCATAAATGGCCAAACGCAAAAAGCAGACCGAGCTTCCTGAGGAGCCGAAGAAGAAAACGTTGTATACGAATAAGCTCTCGGAGGAGCAGATGGAGAAATTGGGAAACATCTGCGAAATGAAGAGCTGGGAACCTTATGATGTGGAATATGCCCGTTTCGCGTACAAGGGGAATAAGGTGAATGTTGTCGGCTATAAGAGTGGCAAGCTGGTCGTTCAGGGCAGGGAGATGGAGGAGTTCGTAATCAACACTCTTGAGCCTGAGGTGCTGGGCGAGGCGCGGTTTGGATACGATGAGATTTATCACCCGGAGTGGTTCGAGCTTCACGCAGGAATGGACGAAAGCGGCAAGGGTGATCTTTTTGGCCCGATCGTAACGGCCTGCGTTATTGCGGATAAACCGCAGATCGACGGGTGGGTGAAGGAAGGAATACGTGACTCTAAGAAAATCACGGATGGACGTATCCTTAAGTTGGATCAGATCATCCGGGCTACGAGGGGCGTCGCTGTCGAAACCTGTTTTTGCGGGATGAGCAAGTATAACGAGCTCATGGGCAAACCACGGGCGAACTTGAATTTGCTCTTGGCGTGGCAGCACGCGAATAGCTTGAAGGCTGCTTTAAAGAAAAAGCGAGCGCCTTGGGGAATGTTGGACCAATTTAGCAAGCAGGATTTGGTCGGGCGGTATTTCAAGGACTCTGACTTCGACCTGCGCATGGAGACCAAGGCGGAAGCGGATCCTGTGGTGGCTGCGGCTTCAGTAGTGGCTCGAGCTGCGTACGTGCGTTATATGGACTCATTGTCGAAGCGATTTGGCGATACGCTTAAGAAAGGAGCGAGCTCCATGGTAAAGGAGCAAGCCACGGAGATTCTCGAGAAATTTGGACCGGGTGCGTTTCGCGATTTCGCAAAGCTGCATTTTCGAACCGCTTACGAGGTGGTGTCGGACGCGGGAATGTTGGATCGTCTGCCTTTGAAGCCGCCGGCTGCGAAGAAGGAATGGAAGCGGAAGTAGTCGGGTTCTTAATCGTACTTACTGAATGAAGTCCAAGCGTCTTAGAGCTTTTGATCGCGGCCGAATGAAAGGGCTGAAGGGTTTGATCGGCGTGGACGAAGCGGGGCGAGGAGCTCTGGCAGGGCCGGTCGTGGCGGCTGCAGTGGCGGCGCCGAAGGAATTCTATGATAGCGAATGGTGCAGGCGTAACGCGTCGCGGATCAATGATTCGAAATTGTTGAGCAAAGATGAGCGCGAGGATCTCTACGAAAAGCTTCGCTGGTTAGAGCGCAAGGGTCGCGTTTTTATAGGAGTGGGTTGGGGATCCGTAGCTGAGATTGAGGATCTGAATATTCTCGGAGCTACTCAGGTGGCGATGCGTCGAGCAGTTGAGCAGATTTTCGAAGGAGCAGGAATTTCGCCGCACGAACCTGATCCTTTATTCGCGGATGAAGAGGACGAATCTGACACTCAGGATAATCTTTCGCATTGGAAGATCTTCGTGGATGGGAAACCAATGAAGCAATTGGGCTATCCTCATAAGGCTTTCGTTAAAGGCGATTCGCGTTCGCTGTGTATCGCGATGGGGTCGATTATCGCCAAGGTTGCTCGCGATCGGACTATGCTAGCGTTGGACTGTGAGTATCCGAGGTATGATTTTGGATCGAGCAAGGGGTATGCTACAGCAACGCATCGGGAGGCTATTATAGAGGTGGGACCGACTCCGGTTCACCGCAGCCTTTTCCTGAGAAAGATTCTCGAGGCGAAATCCGAGGACCCACAGGTCGAATTCGGTTTTTGATCGTTGATTGCAGGCGTAGGGCCTGAGCGATTTGAAAAGCAGAGAAAAGAGCGCTGCTCTATTTCTTGTCGGCTTTTTCTTGTTTCACCAATTGCTGGTGCTTGAAGGTCACTTTGAACATCTGCAAGCAAAGCCAGAAAGTAGTAGCTGCGGGAATCGCAGTAAATCCGGCCCAGAACAATACCGTGGTCGGATTGTAGCTCATCACGTGCGATCGGAAAACCAGGGTGAAGAGTACCCAAACGATTGCTGTGATCACGACATCGATCACTGCAGATTTTGCCGTCACTTTATAACCACTAGATGCTTTAGACATAACGAAAACGGTTTTTAGACCTTAACGGGGTTCTGTCCATTCAATTTCTGGAAAAACAGCGTAGAAATCTCCGAAACCGCCAAATATTGATCTGGAACAAGCGAAATGGGGGGATTGCTCATTGGTTCTGCGGAAATCCGCGTGAAATTCGGTATGCATCACGGATTGTTTTAATCGAATGGATTTGATAAACTATTGGCACAGTCGAGATCGCAAGATCTCAACGGGAAGAGAAAAATTTGGTTTAGCGAATTAGCTTTAATTTGGATTAAATTCCAAAAACTGAGTCGTTGCTTGGCCCGGCGGATGTGGGACCGCCGGGTCTTTCTCGTTTTAGGATTGGTTGTTGGGATTTGTTGGGCTGCGGACATCGGTGATGTCCGCCCTAACGTTTACGGGGATGCCGAGTTGTATTGCCGTCTTTTTATTAGGTTCCGTGAAGACTTGAGAACCGCTTTATCAGAGGCTCTAATAGGGGAGATTTAATCGTCGATAATCGCGTGTTTTTTGTTCGTTGAGGATTGACCAAACGGCGATTTTTAGTACCGTAAATGTATTAGATTTAAAGACGCGGTGCCTGGCGCTTCTCGAAAGATTATCCAGGGGTTGATAGCGTCAAAGGGCGGCAAAACAGCCGCCCTTATCTTTGGTGGAATTGGTTGGTAGGCTTTGCGAAATTGGCCTGTCTTAGTTTTTCCGATACAGCGGGTTTTTAGAGTAAGAAGAAGGCTCTGGTTCCGGATTTGTATTATCTCGAAACTGTAGGAGCGGGTTTATCTCGCGATGGTCTACTTGATTTTCGTCGGTTAGGGTTAATCGCGGGGTAAACCCGCTCCTACAATTACTTGCTGGGGCTTTTTGCACAATGACCCATTGCTGTGGAATAATCTAGTTTAACAGCCTCTAACTCTGCTTAGTCAAATGGTAGGGCAATGACGTTCCGGCGTACCGCATAAGAAGATCATTGCATTGCGGCACGTCGGGACGTCGTTGCGCTACCTAATAGGCCTAAGGCTGATTCAACTAATTTGAATTAAGGAGACCTGGCCCATGTTACGCGAGAAGCGCTTGCGTAGCTAGGGAGTAGCCTTGCAGGCCTAGGCCGGTGATGACGCCTTTGGATACCGCAGCTGTGTGGGAGTGGTGACGAAAGCGTTCGCGGGCGTGAATGTTGCTGATGTGCACTTCTATCGTGGTGATCTCGCAGCCGCTGATTGCATCGCGTAATGCGACGCTCGTGTGCGCAAAGGCTCCGGGATTGAAAATGATGCCGTGGCAATCCGATTCGGCTATTTGCGATATTCGATCTATGAGCGCTCCTTCGTGATTGGATTGGTAGAAATCGAAGTCGATGTTCGGAAATTCTTCACGCAAATCGTTGGCCAAGTCTTCGAGCGTTCGAGTCCCGTATATTTCTGGCTCGCGTTTACCGAGGCGATTCAAATTTGGGCCGTTCAATACTGCGATACGTTTCATGCGTGATTTTCTACTAAGCGCTTCGGTTGGAAGCAATAGCGAAGATTGAGGAAACTAAAGAGTGGGCGTTTTAAGGTATCAGTTTTGAGGCTGCTTGTGTTCAACTCGCCGTATTCAATCGGATAGGAACCTAGCGGATCGTTGGGACCGAGCAGCCGTGGAAGTTGCGTTTACTGCCGCGGTTGCTCGGGACGAGCAACCCTACCATGTTACCGTTGAGGAAATGGGTGCGCCCGAGAGGCCCTTTTATAAAGGGCAATCGGTTTTGATGAATTCGTAGGGGATACCGAATTTGGCTGCGGCTTCTTTGGCGAGCGCGTCGACTCCGAAGGTTTCGGTGGCGTAGTGGCCGCAGGCGTAGAGATTTAGACCTTCTTCTTGGGCTACCGTGTAGAAGTGTTGCTTAAGCTCGCCGGTGATTAGGGTGTCAGCTCCGGTGGCTTTGATGTGGTCGACTACGCTGTTGCCGCTACCGGTAACGATGCAGATTTTGCTTGGATCTGCGGAGCCGAATTCCATGCAGGCTATTTTCGAACCGAAAGTCGATTGGAGCACGGCGTTGAGCTTGGCTCGATCTTGGGACCAATCGCAGATCAATCCGAGGTCTGTGCCTTCGTAGGGAAGGAAGGTTCCGTTTTGGGGAGCATCGATCGCACGGGCGAGGCAGGCGGCGTTACCGATTTCCGTGTGGGCGTCAAGGGGTAGGTGGCAGGAGTAGACGGCGAGATTTCCGTCGATGAGGGTTTTGGTTTTTTCGTATTCACTGCCAATAATTCGTTTGGAGCCGTTCCAGAACATTCCGTGGTGTACGATGAGCAGCTCGATTCCCGCATCGATTGCTTTTTGAAAAGGAATGAGGCCAGCGTCGACTGCGGCTCCAATTTTTGAGATTTGGCCGTTGTTTGCGAATTGAAGGCCGTTAAGGGCTTCGCGGAAGTCGACTACTTCATGAGTCCGAGCGCGTTGGTCGCAGAATGAAACGATATCTTCGAGGTGTGCCATGGTAGAAATCAATTTGGCGAAGCGCTTGGAGTCGATCTTTTATCCGGTTGCGAAGGCGGCTTTTCATTTCTTGGGTTGCGGCGTAGGGCCGCTAAGTTTCTTGTGGAGGTTAACGAATTGATTTTCAAAAATGTTTCAGGAAGGCGATAACGACGAATTTGAAATCCCAGGATCCTTGATGCTGGCCCACCCGCATTTAAAGGATCCCAATTTTGCGCGTAGCGTAGTGTTAATGACGGCCCATGAAGATGAGGGCTCCGTGGGCGTGGTAGTTAATCGGAGCGCGGGAATGAACCTTGGAGAAGTGGACGATTCGTTTGCTGATTTCGGATTGGAAGACGTGCCTCTATATATAGGAGGGCCCGTTGCGGCGGATCGGGTTATTCTGGCGGCCTGGAAGGTAGACCCGATCATTAACGAGTTTCGTCTGTATTTCGGTTTGGATCCGAACAAGGCTCAAGAAAAGCGACTAGAGGATCCTGATTTGCGGTTTCGGGCGTTTCGTGGGTATTCCGGTTGGGACAAAAACCAGTTAACCGGCGAATTATCGGATAATGCCTGGGTTGTCTCGGATATGGATGGGTATGCTTTGACCCATTTGGAAGGGGACGAGCTATGGCGTCATGTGATAATGAACATTAATTTGGAGTTAGGGTTGATGTCGATGGCGCCGGATTTGCCTGAGTGGAATTAGCTTTTTGACTGGATAAGCCAGTCAGGGACGGCGTTTGATCGCCCAAAAACTTAATAATCGGGAAAAGCGTTATTGACAGGGGGTGGAGCGCCGTATCTTTTATCGCCCCTTATGAAAGTTGTCTCATCGCTCAAGTCCGCAAAGACGCGTCATCCCGACTGCCAAGTTGTACGTCGCAAAGGACGTATTTACGTGATCTGCAAAACGAACCCACGCTTCAAAGCGCGCCAGGGCTAATAATCTACTTTTCTAGACTGTGAAACAAGGCATTCATCCAGAATATCACCCGGCAGCGTTTATCGACGTTTCGACCGGAAGAAAGTTCCTGACTCGCTCGACGATTAAGACAGGACAGACGGACACCGTTGATGGCGTTGATTACGTAAAAGTATTCCGCGACATCACGATGGACTCTCACCCGGTTTACACGGGCGAAAAGCGTTTCGTCGATACGGCTGGCCGCGTCGAGAAATTCCAAAACAAGTTTCGTCGTCGCCGCGCCTAAGCTTTCTCGTTTCGAGAACGCTGCGAGGACAGATGGCCGCTGGATATTTTCGGATATTCGGCAGATACAATTTAATAAGGGCAATATGAGTTTTTTGACTCAGATTGCCTTTTTTTTTCGACCAGCAATTTTTAGAATAGGGCTAGAACATGGATAGAGAAGACATCGGTCTGAGCGTACCCAACATTTTGCTTCCTCGTAAGGGAGTGGATTTGAGCAAGTGGGCTGTCGTGGCTTGCGATCAGTATACATCGCAGCCGGAGTATTGGGCGGATGTGGAATCCTTGGTAAAAGGATGTCCTTCTACTCTGAACGCAGTGTTTCCTGAGGTTTACCTCGAAGAGACAGACGGGGACGAACGCATTGGGCGAATTAATGCCGCGATGGAGGAATACCTCGAGGGAGGAGTTCTGGAAGAGCAGGGACCTGGGTTCATCTTGCTGGATCGTAAAACGAGTCACGCAGAATCCAGAAAAGGCATCGTCGTCGCTTTGGATTTGGAGAAGTATGACTATAAGGTCGGTTCTCAAAGCCTCATTCGCGCGACCGAGGGGACTATTGAAGATCGCCTCCCGCCGCGCGTAAAGATCCGCGAGAACGCGAAGATCGAGCTGCCTCACATCATGGTGCTAATCGACGATCCGGAACGAACCGTGATCGAACCGCTTTTCGAAAAGAAACTAGATCCTTTGTATGATTTCGAGTTGATGGCCGAAGGCGGTCATGTGAAAGGCTGGCGTGTTGATTCTGATGAGGATATCGAGGGCGTATTCGATTCGTTGAGTGCTTTGAGCAAGCAAGAGGTCTTCGATGCTAAGTATGGCGTTTCGGAAAAGGGCGTTTTGCTTTTCGCGATGGGCGATGGGAATCACTCGCTCGCGACGGCTAAGAACATTTGGGAAGATTTGAAATCCAAGTCAGGCGATCCTGCTTCGGTGATGGATCATCCAGCGCGTTACGCATTGGTCGAATTGATGAATGTACACGATGAAGGTTTGGAGTTCGAACCGATTCACCGCGTGGTTTTCGATATCGATGCTGAGGACTTGAAAGAGAAGCTCAGCCAGTTCTTCGAAGCTGAGGGTTCGTCAGTTGCTATTGAGCGTTTCGAGAGCTTGGGATTGGCAAAAAAACGCTTGGCATCTTTGGGAGATGTGGCTGGAGAGCATTTGTTAGCATTCGTGAGTGGAGCTGAGCACGGGATCATTCGATTGAGTAATCCGAGTCGCAATTTGGAGGTCGGGAATCTGCAGGCGTTCATCAATTCTTATCTAGAAGGTAAGGACTCGATCGTGGATTACATTCATGGCGAGGACGTAGTCGTCGATCTCGGTTCGAAACCAGGAAATATCGGGTTCTTTTTGCCTGTGATAGGCAAGAGCGCGTTGTTCAAGACCGTGGTGCTCGATGGAGCGTTGCCGAGGAAAACTTTTTCGATGGGAGAAGCTGAAGAGAAACGCTTTTATCTCGAAGCTCGCCGCATTCAGTAGCGCAGGCATCTTGTCTGGGTGAGAAAAACAGGCTGGAGGCCTGTGGTGCTTTTGTTTTTTGAACGCGTTTTAAGCTTCCGGTTTTCGTTGGCTTTAGCTTTGCTCGGATATCGACCGAGGGAAGTTCCTTCGATTCGAACTGAAGTATGAGTTTTGATACCGGATCGCTGACCAACTGGATCGCTGCAGCGAGACCGAAAACTCTTCCGGCCGCGATTGCTCCTATTTTGGTTGGGACGGCGGAGGCTTCGCGAACGGGACTTCTCGAAGCGTGGCCAGTGTTCATTTGTATGGCTTTCGCTTTGCTCGTGCAAATTGCGACAAATCTGGCTAACGACCATTTCGATTTTAAACGAGGGGCGGACACAAAGGATCGGCTCGGTCCGGAACGTTTAGTTGCGAGCGGAAAGATAGCTCCGGAAATGATGTTGAAAGTGGCGATCGGTTTGTTTCTTTTGGCTTTTTGTGTCGGTCTGAGCATGGTCGCCTACCGTGGAAGTGAGATGTTGATCGTCGGAGTGTTGGCGATTGTATTTGGATATGCATACACGGGAGGGCCGTATCCATTGGCGTATCACGGTCTTGGAGACGTATTCGTAATTGGGTTCTTCGGTTTGGTCGCTACGATGGGAACCTACTATGTGATTGTAGGCGAACTGTCGTGGAATACGTACTTGCTCGGATTGCCGCTGGGTTTGCTGGCCAATAATATTCTCGTCGTAAATAATTATCGAGATAAGGAAACGGATGAAGCTGCGGGAAAACGGACTTTGGTGGTGCGGCTCGGGAGAGGCTTTGCACGCTCCCAGTATACGTGGCAGTTGATCGGCGCTTATTTTAGCCTGAGCGTTTATGTGGGGATAACGCAGTCGTTTTGGGCCTGTCTGGCGTTTGCGACCATTCCGATCGGGACGAAACTGATCGTGGAACTACGTGAAACTGAAGGAGTTGCTTTGAATGATTTACTGGCCCGTTCAGCAAAGCTTTTGCTGGTGTTTAGCGCTTTGCTTGCGATAGGTATTGTTTTGTCGGGGTGATGGCCGCTGCCTATTAGACGCAAAAAAAGCCTTCCGCGAATGCGGAAGGCTTGGAAAGTTTTTTGTTCGAGACTGGTCTTACGCGTGGGCTTCGAGCTTCGCTTTGAGATCGTCTTTTCCAACCATGCCAACGTATTGATCAGCTAGTTGTCCGCCTTTGAAAAGGAGGAGCGTTGGAATTGCGCGAATGTTGTACTCGGCGGCGATTGAGCCGTTTTCGTCGACATTGACCTTCGATATTTGCACCTTGCCGTCGAGCTCGGTTGAGAGCTCTTCGAGGATCGGAGCAATCGCTTTACAGGGTCCGCACCAGGGAGCCCAGAAGTCGACGAGTACGGGTACGTCTGATCCGCTGATCGTATCTTTGAAGGTTTGTTCGTTTAGTGTGATGATGTCTGCCATGATATTATAGCGTTGAAAAGATCATGTATGCGAATACGAGCGAAGTTGCGGCGCATCCGAATGTTATGATCGTGGCCCATTTGCCATTGTTTTTTTCTTTGATGGAATATTCTTCGAGTAATGTCAACGAACCGCCGTCCGCATTGCTTGCAAGGATAATTTCTTCTTCGTCTTCGGAGTCGCCTGTTTCGATTACCAGTTCGTTGCCTTCTGCTGGGCGATCCAGTTTTAATGGAGAGCGCTCCGAATCGGAATCGAACGGTGAAGGCGTAGTGGACATGAGTTCGTACAGGGTTGGACCAATGGTCTTAAGCAGGCCGGTTCTTGTCTAGCAAGTCGGAGAGTTGCTTAGGCTCGACTGTGGCGAGGGATTTTCCTTCGCGTTTAATGTCTTCGAAAGTTTTGACCACGGTTTCGGTCATTCGACCGTGGGTTTCCTCTGAACCGCCCACAATAGAGAATTGTTCTGCCCGGGTGATTCGTTTGTGTCCGTCTTCGTTGTCTAATCCGATTCCTAGGAGATGAGCTCGCTTTGACTCTGGTTCTTGCACGGCTCTGAAACTGATTTAAATGAAGCTGGGTTCAAGCTCCTTTTCATCAGGCGATTCCGGATCTTCTTCTGACGGATCTTCGTCGACTCGTGTAACGACGAAATCTGAGAAGGCTTCATTTTGCCGGATCATAAGTCGTTTGAGGCGAGTGAGTTCGAGAATGGCTATAAACGTGATTACGAGTAGCTTGAGGCTGCATTTGCCGGGGAAAAGTTCGGAGAAATCGAATTGCGGTTCGGTCTGAATTTTCGCGATGAGCATTTCCATTTGGTCGACCACTGTGGTCGCATCGTCTTGAATTTCGCCGAGAACGAGCTTTTCGGAGAGTCGGCGGAGGACGATGTTGAAGGAATTCCAAACGGTGAGTTTGTCTTCGGGTTTGAGCGGGCGAATGGGGCCTTCAGCTTTGTTAACGGAATGGTAATCGCGGGTCAGGCTGAGTGCGGCGTGGTCGGAGAGTTCGTCGAGAGCGTCGGCGGCCTCTTTGAATTTCTTGTACTCGAGAAGTTGGTGAACGAGCTCCCAGCGTGGATCGAGATCGTCGTCGTCAGTCTCGTCATCCGAGTGACTCCGTTGCTGCTTTGGCAGGAGGAGGCGGCTTTTGATTTCCATCAACGAAGCTGCCATGACGAAGAAATCGCCTGCGATCTCCAGCTTTACTTCCTGCATGCTGTTGATGACCTCGAGGTATTGGTCGAGCACGAGTTCGATTGGAATATCGTAGATGTCGATCTCGTGCTTGCGTATGAGGAAAAGCAGGAGGTCGAGGGGACCTTCGAAGACGGATAGTTTTATTCTGGGATCAATTTCTGCGACCACGAAAAGAGTTCACTTGCGATCCTCGGGAACAGGCAACGACAAAAACCGGATTGTGAATAAGTTGGAGGTCGAACGAGATTAGTTCCGTCGAAAGGTCGCGATATAGAGGCCGTCGCCGTTGAGGTGGGCGGGGAGGATAGTGATGCCGCGATGCTTTTCTTCTAGGTCGAAGTTTTTGGCGAGGGGTGCGGGTTCGAAGGTCGGGTGCGTTTCGAGGAACTTTTCGGCGACGATTTCGTTTTCGTAGCGACTGAGCGAGCAGGTGCAGTAAACGAGGGTGCCGCCGGGTGCGACGCGCTCTGAATAAAAGTGGAGAATATGGGATTGGGCTTCGCTGCGCTGAAAAATGTCTTTCTCGCGGGTTTGTCGCATGAGAAATGGGTGACGTCGCCAGGTGCCTGAGCCGGAGCAGGGGGCGTCGACGAGGACGCCGGTGTAGCTGCCACTGTCGGGTTTAGTTCGCCGGAGAGAAATGTTCTTCAGTCCGGCGCGATGGCTGCGTTTTTCGAGTTCGTCGAGGGCTTTGCTTCGTGGATCGTAGGCAGTGACGCGGCCGTTTGAACCGAGCATTTTTGCTAGCTGAAGGGTTTTGCCGCCGGCTCCGGCGCAGGCGTCGAGCCAGGAGCCTTCAGGTTGCGGGTGAACGAGTTGGAGGAGCAGTTGGGAACTGATGTCTTGGACTTCGATCTCGCCGTTTTCGTAAGCGGGGACTTTCGCTAGAGGCAAGTCAGGTGGGCACTGTAGAGCATCGGGCACGCCCCATATTGCTTGAGGAACGGTTGTTTGAGTAGGGGAGGCTTGGCGGAGTTGGTCGATTATCAAATCGGGGTCGCCTCGTTGGATTCTTAGCCAGAGGGGAGGGCGGGAGAAAAGCGTTTTGGCGTTTTTGAAATCGAGTGTTTCGGTGAGGTGGGATTGAAACCAGGAAGGGAGAAGGTCTAGGAGGTCGCTGTCGCTTTTGCCGATGAGGTGGTGACGGTTTTGCGCAGCTTGGAGGTCGCTTGGCGGGGAGCTGAGAGTTGGGTAAAGTGCGGAGGCTTCTGGAGTTGGGCTGGCGAGAGTTATGAGGGCGTCGAGAAATGCAGTCTCGTCGGAGCGTATCGACTCCAGCCAAGGTTGGTAACGTAGGTAAGTGTAGATGAGCTCGCGATAGAGGCGCCGGTCGCGGGAACCGAACTTGCCTTGGCTTTTGAAAAGGTGATTGAGCTCGCGGATAAAATTGGTCCCAGGCTCTAGCAAGGTTTGCAAGCGCCGCAGCAGCGAGTACGCGACTCGCCGTTGATTCATGAGGCGGTGAATCTTGATTTCCTTGTTTAAGATGCCGCTCATGGTTTGACCGATGGCTACTCGTCGAACAAATCGACGCCGATACGAAGGCCGAAATCGCTTTCGAGGCGGTTGCCTTCGAAAATACGCAGTTCGTATTTGATGCCGTATCTTTCCAGGGCGCGTTGCATCAAACCGATGCGCTGTTCGTAGAACGTGTCGGAGACTTCGTCGAATTTCGCGACCGCGTAGACTTTGAAATTTTCGTTGAGGTTATACTCGCCGAATAGAAAATACTGTTCGAGGTGGCGTTTGAGAAAGTGGTTTCCAATACCGAATTTCCAGTATCCAGGATCGGTGATGGCTAGGCTTGTATTCAGTTCTCTAGTTTCGCTGTTTTCCAGGTTGTAGCGAGAGAAGACGTCGATTTCCAACCAGTTGGCTGGTTTGATTTCGATGTCGGAATAGATGTCTGAAAAGTCGGTTCCTTGATCGTAGTCGTCGATGAGGTGGTCCATCGCAAAATCAAAGCGAATGAGATCTCGCGAACCGTATTTTTCGTCTTTGGTTTGAATACGATTGCGAAGCGCTAGTCGAGTGATGTGGTGCTCTCCAATTGTGTCGATATCGCGGCGGTCTTCGATGTCGATCGGCGTTAGATAGTTGGCGAATGCAGGGATGTCTTGGAGGGCGTGAGTCGAATTGCTGTCGAGGTCGGGTGTGTAGCGATAGGAGATGGTCGGTTCGAAAATGTGGCGAAGACCATCGATGTTCCAGGTTTTATTTTGGTATTCGGATTGGCGGTACGCGGTGAATTTTAGATCAAACCCCAGGTCGCCATAGGCTCGCGTTCCTTCTTTGATAGAAGGACGTGGACGTGTGTGGTAGAAGTCGTCGATGATGGAAAGCGGAGCGAGGGGGAATGAATTGATCCAGGGTTGATCGCCTGCGTCGGTTTCGATGATGTTATCGAAGTAGTGAACCGCTTTAATGCCTGCTTTGGTGGTGAGAGTGACTCCGTTAGCCAAGGGTTTAGTGTGACGGACTCCGTAGTAGGCGTCGGCTCGTTCGGTTTCGTTGTTTGCGGTGATTGGATCGGAAAAGTTTGTCCGGAGCTTCGCGAAAGAAACGCTGCCTTGATGAAGCAGGCCTGGCGCAATTTGAGTCGGAAAGAGATCGAAGCGAAGCTCGGGGAGGCGTTCAGTAAAGGTTTGGAAACTGTTTGGACTGATGCGAGAAAATAGAGTGGCTTGCCAATTGTCGCCGCTGTAATTCGCTTCGATGAAGGTATCTGGATCCTGCATCGTATCGAATGAATCTTCGTGGAATTCGCGAGTGACGTTTATATCGGACCACCAGCGACCATAGGCATTGATTGCTCCTCGGTCGCCCCAATGTTGTTGGTGCTGCCATTCTGCGAAAAATCGTTCGTCGTCGATGGGGTTTCCGGTGATCAGGTCCGGTTGGATTTCTTTGGCATTGTCATCGATGAAACCCGAAGTGAAGCCGCCGGAGCTCGTATTTTCGCCCTCACTGAAATCGTATTCGAATGCGGGCCCAGCCATGACGCCGCGTTTTGTCGCGAGAGTGATGTTGGCACCTGCTCTAAAATTGGAGTTGATGGGGACGCGGATTTCATTGCCGATTCCTGCTCCGATATTGCCGGAGTAATCGAGGTCGGCCTTGAAGAGATTACGCTCGCCGTCGATAGGCTGGGATATATTGGGAATGATGAAAAAGGGGATCACTCCTAACTTGAAGGAGAGGCGTTTGCCTTTGATTTCGTTTTGGTTAACGATCGCGATTTCGTTGGCCTTGGCTTTGAAGAGGTAGGTGCCGGGTTCGCCTGGATGGAAGTTGATGTCCCGGAAACGGAAGTCGTCTGGATTGCCTTTCAGGGAGCTGCCTGAAACGTAGTATTTGCCGTTGCCGACGCGGAAATTTTCGATGAGTGCGGTGTTTTCTTCAATCTGATAGTCGAGCGAATCGGCTACGAGTCGGATGTCGCCGCGTGTAAAAACGACATTACCCTTCGCTATCGCGCGGCCGATTTTCTGATTTAGTCGAATCTCGTCAGCCGTGAGTAACCAGTTGCCATAAGTTAGCTGGGCATTGACGGTAGCGACTAGCTCGCCGGTTTTCATATCGAATGAAGCGGGAGTGCTGAGCGAGGCGTCGACGCTACTTTGTTGCGAAAAGGCGTTGGGAAGGAGTCCGCAAAGAAAGAGGCTTGCAGCGAGTGCGCTGCCAATTGTCTGGAGAGAGATTCTAGCCATAGTTTCGGCAAGCTCTAGAGGGCGCTTATGGGCGAGGCAAGGCTGTTCATTAGCTGGTTGAATGAGATTGAATTGCGGTGAGCGAAGGAGCTGAGGAAGTTGCGGCTAAGGTTATGGTAAAAAGGAGCGTTTCGAGAGTGAGACTATAAGTAGAGCAAGAGGTTGCATTGATCGGCGTGAACTGTTGGGCTTGGGCAAATTTCTAGATTTAATGTCCCTATGCTAATCACAAAAAAAGAACTGGAACGTTTTACAAATTCGAAGGTGAGTCAGCCTCATGGCGTACTGGGAATGCACTCGGTGAAGAAAAAGGGTAAATCCGGAGTAGTGGTTCGAGCGTTTCTGAGCAATGCGGTTAGTTGCGAAATTGTTGATATTGAACAGGAGAATTCTCCGCGATATCCAATGAAAAAGCTGACTGATGACGGTTTTTTTGAAGGGTTCATCGAGGGGCGCAAAGATGTATTCAAATATCGTTTGCGGACGGAGACGGAGAACTTGGAAATTCGTCAGTTTTACGATTCCTATTCATTCCTGCCTACGATTAGCGAGACGGATTTGTATTTGTTTAACGAGGGAAACGAGCATCGGATTTACGAAAAACTAGGTTCTCGACCGAGAACCGTAGATGGAATCCCGGGAGTGAGTTTCGCCGTGTGGGCTCCCAATGCTCAGCGCGTTTCGGTCGTTGGCAGTTTTAATGAATGGGATGGACGCTACAACCCGATGCGTTCGCTCGGAGCAAGCGGGGTTTGGGAACTTTTCATTCCAGGCATGCAGGTGGGAGAAATGTACAAGTTCGAGCTCAAGGGTGAGAATGACGCGATATTCTTAAAGACCGATCC
Source organism: Candidatus Pelagisphaera sp. (assembly GCA_051275055.1). Lineage (GTDB taxonomy): Bacteria > Verrucomicrobiota > Verrucomicrobiia > Opitutales > Opitutaceae > Pelagisphaera. The sequence continues at coordinate 6,385 of JBNMOQ010000002.1, read as the reverse complement.
GTATGCTAGCTACTTTGAAGCGCCGCCAAATAATGCGTCCATTGTTTACGATCATTCTGGATATGTATGGAGCGATAGAACGTGGATGGATAAACGTGCAGAGCTCCAGGCTATCGATAAACCGATGTCGGTTTACGAGGTGCACCTAGGGTCCTGGAAGCGTCGCTGGCAAGAGGACAATCGACCGTTAACCTATGCGGAGTTGGCGGTAGAATTGACGGAATACGTGCTGGAGCACGGTTTTACGCATATCGAATTGATGCCAGTTGCGGAGCACCCGTTCGATGGTTCCTGGGGGTATCAAGTAACTGGTTACTTTGCTCCGACTCAGCGATTTGGGTCGCCGGATGATTTTAAGGCATTCGTCGATCATTTGCACCGCAATGGAATTGGCGTGATTGTCGATTGGGTACCGGCACATTTTCCGCGAGATGCTTTTGCGCTAGCAACATTCGACGGGACTCACTTATACGAGCACGAAGATCCGAGACTTGGAGCGCATCAAGATTGGGGAACGTTGATTTTTAATTTTGGGCGGCATGAAGTTAAATGTTTTCTCGTCGCGAATGCGCTAGCTTGGTTGGATTACTTTCACATCGATGGCCTGCGGGTTGATGCGGTAGCATCTATGCTGTACTTGGATTACTCCCGAGAAGAAGGAGAATGGATTCCAAATAAATACGGCGGTAATGAGAATTTGGAGGCGATTGAGTTCTTGAAGGAGGTTAATAATCGTGTTCATGAATATTATCCGGGAACGCTAATGATCGCGGAAGAATCGACCTCGTTTCCCGGAGTTACGAAATCTCCTGAAGAAGGAGGTCTTGGGTTCGATTTGAAATGGAACATGGGTTGGATGCACGACAACCTGAGCTATTTCGAAAAAGATCCGATTCATCGTAAGCATCACCAAGGCGACCTTACCTTCGGTATGCTCTACCAATACGCGGAGAATTTCGTGACGGTCTTTTCGCATGATGAAGTGACGCATGGAAAACAGTCCATGCTTATGAAAATGGCTGCGGGATCGATCCCGGAAAAGGCCCAAACATTGCGGGCGCTTTATGGGCATATGTGGGCTTATCCAGGGAAGAAGCTTCTTTTCATGGGATGTGAATTTGGTCAGTCGGAAGAATGGGCGTATGCGGGGCAGCTTCAGTGGCACTTGAATGAATATAAAGATCATTCGGGCATTTCCATGCTGATCAAGGATCTCAACCGTTTGTATCGTAGCGAGCCGGCCTTGGCGGAAACGGATTTCGATGAGGAGAGTTTCCGTTGGATCGCTAACTGGGATTCCGAAGCGGGCGCTATTAGCTATTCCCGGACGGCTTCGGATGGACACAATCGAGTGATGATTGTTGCGCATTTTACGCCTGTCGAACGTCGCAATTATCGGATCGGCGTGCCTTGTGCTGGATATTGGCGTGAGATTTTGAATACGAATTCCAGCTTCTATGGAGGCGACGATGCTGGAAATGGTTCAGGGGTTGCTTCCGAAGCTATACCTTTCGACGATTGCGAACACTCGGCAGAATTCGTGTTGCCACCGTGCTCGACGATGATCTTCAAGTGGGAAGAACGGGGGTAAGGTTTTGGGCATAAAAAAAGGAGCCCGAAAAAGGGCTCCCGTAAGTGGGTCGGCGTTTGATTAGCTAGAAAGCTCCTGCTTGAATTCTTCAATACGCGATTCGAGCATTTTTTCCATTTGATCGACTTGAATGGAAATCGAGCGTTTCACGATGGATTCGTATCCGCCTTTATGATCGATCGTACCAATTGTCAGAGGGCCTCTGCCGCGTAGACCTTTACAAGGAGTCTTGGCGTTTAGGGTGAGCTGACGGCGTTTGGTTGATTTGTCCGCTACTGGGCTCGCCCATTTTCGAGTTGTCTGAGAATGCGGATTTTGCATTTCTCGTTCCCGTTGGATTTGAATTTGTTGGAGTGCTTGATGTGTGTTCATAGCTATTAGATTCAACCGTAATCTAGGCTATGCATCTTTAGGTTGAAAGCTCTAAAGGTATCAGGGAGCTATGAAGGAAACCTCGGATGAGGCCTTAGGTAGTAGAGTCTGTTTTTTCGTAACTACCTGTTAATTAAAAGTTTGTAACTTTTTATTTACAAAGTCCGGCTTGAGGAAATTACTCAGGAGAAGAGATTGAGCTGATCGTCGTTGGTTTCGACTTGGATTTTCTTGCGCGGTTTCGCTTTGGGGCCAGGCGAGCTTACCGTGACAGTTGCGTCATCTGACTCTAGCTTTTGCAGAATCTCTTTGGCCCGTTTGATAACTGTGGCAGGGAGACCAGCTAGGCGGGCGACTTGGATACCATAACTCCTATCTGCAGCTCCGCGTACGACTTGGCGAACGAACACGATGTCGTCGTTCCATTCTTTGACGGCTACCGAGAAATTCTCCAAACGGTTCAGGTGTTTGTCGAGTTGAGTGAGTTCTTGATAGTGAGTGGCGAACAATGTTTTGGGGCCGGCTGTATCGTCTTGGTGGAGATGTTCGATGACAGACCAGGCGATGCTCAATCCATCGTAGGTGCTGGTGCCGCGGCCAATCTCGTCGAGAATGATGAGACTGTGTTCGGTCGCGTTGTTGAGGATGTTGGCGGTCTCGTTCATCTCGACCATGAAGGTAGAATTACCTCTGGCTAGATCGTCGCTGGCTCCGACGCGCGAGAAAATGCGATCGACTAATCCGATTCTGGCGGAGCTTGCAGGAGTCCAGCAGCCGACTTGGGCGAGTAGAGTGATGAGCGCTATTTGGCGAATGAAGGTACTCTTACCCGCCATGTTGGGTCCGGTGAGTAAATGTATTTGGCTTTCGGATGCACTCAGGCCGACATCGTTAGGGACGAAGGCGTGGCTACTCGCGAGACCGGCCGAGTCCTCCTTGAGCACCTGTTCGACGACTGGATGCCGCCCTTGCTGAATTTCGATTGCGTCCGAATCGTCTAGTTGGGGTTTGCAGTAATTCCAAAGCCGAGCCAACTCCGCCCAACCGCAAAAAACATCCAATTCCGCTAGAGCCGAAGCGGTTTGAGTGAGGGCTGGCGATTCCTCGAGAATGGCCGTGACGAGCCCGGCGAAGAGTTCTTGTTCGCGCCGCTTGCTGTTTTCTTCAGCGTGGAAGATTTCCTTTTCCTTTTGCTTTAAGCTATCGGTGACGAATCGCTCGCCGTTCACCATTGTTTGCTTGCGGACATAATCCTCGGGTACATTCCCGAGATTGGATTTTGATATTTCGATGAAATAGCCGAAGGCGCCGTTGTATTTAATTTTGAGATTTTTGATGCCCGTTCGAGCACGCTCTTCGGTTTCGAGATTGGCTAGCCAGAGTTTGTTCCCGGTAGTAAGCGAAAGCATCTCATCGAGCGATTCGTCATAGCCCTGGGCCATGTAGCCGCCATCGTTTAAATTGTTGGGCAGCTCATCTTTGAGAGCTTTGTTGAGCAACTCCGCGAGATGGGGAAGGGCGTGGAGTTGGTTGACAACAGCATCAATTGCAGTTCCGGAAAACGGTTTGAGCGTATTTAGAACTTCGGGAAGCTGGTTGAGTGAATCGCGGATTCCGCCAAGTTCACGAGGATTGCGCAGCCGATTTTGCATGCGCCCGAGAATGCGTTTGATATCTCGGACCGATTTTAAGAGATCTTGGGTTTCGCTGACCGCGAGTGGGGCGCCTACGAATTCGCCAATGCTGTCTTGGCGACGTTTGAGTTCGGTGAGATCGCGTTCTGGGGCGATGAGCCATTGTTCGAGCTGACGAGCTCCGGCGGCGGTGTTCGTTTTGTTGATAGCTTGAAGTAAGCTACCATCGCGAGTGCCACGCATCGATTTGAAGATCTCCAAATTACGGAGCGTCGCAGGGTCAATGAGCAAAGCATTGTCACAACTGTATTCGCGAATTGTAGACAGATTTTCCGGTTTCGCTCTTAGGTTTTCCGTAACGTAGTAGAGGAGGGCTCCAGCGCAGCCGAGCCCGGCGTGTTTCTTGTCGATACCAAATCCTTCGAGATTGATGACTCCAAGAGTTTCCATGACACTTTGAGCTCCGGAATCGACGTCGAACTGAAAGCCCGGCATTTCGGTGACGGATCGAGTGGCGAGAAAATGGACCAATTCGTCGTGGACGCTGCCATCGTGAGCTTGAGCTCGCCAACGGTTTTCTTCGCCTTCGATGATGAGCATTTCCGCAGGATCTATAGACGTGAGAACCGGCATGAGGTCGTCGACGTCCTTTCCTTTGGCGATTTGAAATTCGCCGGTGGAGAGGTCAAGCCATGCGAGGCAAGCTCCTTGGGAATCGCTTTCTAATGCGGCGAGGTAGTGATTGCGGCTCGATTCGAGTTGGTTGTCCTCGATGGTTGTGCCCGGAGTGAGAATGCGAGTGAGGGCACGTTTGACGAGCTGGCCAGGTTGAGGCGTTTCAACCTGGTCGCAGATGGCTACTTTTTTCCCTGCTTGGAGAGCTTTGCCGATATATTGTTCGGCGGCATGGTAGGGGATGCCTGCCATGAAGTAGCCGCTGCGTTTTGTGAGAGTGATGCCGAGGATTTGAGATCCGATTTCCGCATCCTCGTGGAACATCTCGTAGAAGTCGCCCAGTCGAAAGAGCAGCAGCGTGTCGGACGGGAGCTTGCGCCTAACATCGAAGTACTGCTGCATCATGGGGGTGATTTTCTTTTTGTCCATAATCGGAAAGGCGCTTGGGAATTCGATCGGTAAGCAAGCTTGGGCGGAAAGGGGTCGCAAGAAAAAAGAGGACGGAAAGAGAATTGACTAGGCGTTCGCGGTAGGGATGACTTGGGTGCTTCAGAATGGAGCTATTTTTTCGCGAATATGGAGAGGCTGATAGGCCGCCTTTGATTGTTTTTCACGGCTTGCTGGGATCTTCGCGGAATTGGCAGGCCGCCGGCGCGGATCTGGGAAACTATTTCCACGTGTACTGCTTGGATCTGAGAAATCATGGTAAGTCGCCGCACGCGTTTCCGCATTCCTATCACGCGATGATGGGGGATGTGTTCGCTTGGATGGATGAGCGTGACTTGGAATCGAGTCACTTTTTGGGGCATTCTATGGGTGGGAAGTTGGCTATGAAAATCGCCTGTGAGCGGCCAGAGCGTTTGCGTTCGCTCATTGTCGTGGATATCGCTCCGAAAACGTATCCGAGTTCTCACGACTCGGAGTATGATGCGATGCGTCAGATCGATTTGTCGGCGCTTCCGTCGAGGACGGCTGCGGATCGATTTTTATTGGAAGCGGTGCCGGACTGGGGGAAACGGCAGTTTCTGTTGACGAATTTGGCGAAGCGAGAGGATGGGAATGGATTTCGCTGGATTATCAATTTGGATGCGCTTGAGGAGAATCGACGGGAGATCGAAGGTTCGCCGATCGGGCCGGATCACCGCTTCGAGGGAACGACGTTCTTTATCGTCGGAGGGCGTTCGGACTATTTCAGCGAATCTGATATTCCTTTGGTTGAGCGAAGTTTTCCGAATGCGATTGTAGAAACGATCGAAGGAAGCGGGCACAACCCGCATTTTGAATTTCGCGAGGAGTTTATTTCCCTCGTTGCCAATTTCGCAGAATCGATAGAGCTTGGTTGAGTCATGGAAGTCGCAGTATTGTTAAAAGGGCTTTTGTTCGTCGTAGCGTTGCTTGACGGAATATATTTGGGAGTGCTTTTGCATGAGATGGGGCATGTCTTGGCGGCGTTGTTGGTTACGCGTCAATCGGTCACGCTTCAGATTGGTACGAGTGATCGTAACGTTAGGTTTTCGCTTGGTCGGCTAACGGCGCTATTGGGACTGGCTGGATTTCGCTATGGAGCAACGCGGTATGATCGGAGTTCCGAGTCGATTGAGGTTCAGCGTTGGATTATTGCAGGCGGGCCGATTGCTTCGTTATGCGTAACGGTGTGTTTGGGATTGAGTCTCTGGAGATTCGAACCGTGGTCTTGGATCTGGGTGGCATTGTTCGCCTTTTTTGTAGCGAATTTCAGGATACTAATCGTTTCACTTTGGCCGATAGAGTATTCTGCGCCGGATGGAAGCGGAGAAGTTTGGCTTAGCGATGGCTTGGACTTTTGGCGAACCGGAAAGCGGTAGGCTAACTGGTCGAGACTACTGTCGCGTAATAGATGCAAAGTAGCGCGGAGCTTTAGCCCGCGTTCAAAGCGCAAGATCAACTCTCCATGGATGGACGCGGGCTAAAGCTCCGTGCTATTTATTGGGAGAACGCACGCATGATACGACACTAGGAGCTTCGGCGGAAATCAGTATTCGATTAGGGAATCGAGGGGGACGGTGAAGAGGGCGCGGTCTTCGTTGGCGATTAAAAGTTCTTCGGGCGAGCTCCAGCAGATGGCTTCGCATTG
>JBNMOQ010000001.1:0-82906 GCA_051275055.1 Candidatus Pelagisphaera sp. | reverse complement strand
AATATGGCAAGAAATTCTCCTTCGCCAAAGAGCTAGCCCTCACCAACGACAAAGCCCGCATCCAACACACCGCCGTTATAATGGCCAACGAACTCGATGCAGTCGCGATTCTATGCTTCACCCGCAGCGGTTCCATGGCCCGAGGCGTCTCCGCACAACGTCCTAGCACTTCTCCGATATTCGCCTTCACCAATTCTACCGAAACCGTACGCCAACTACGTCTTCACCACGGAGTAATTCCTTTTCAAATGATCTTCTGCACGGAACCCGAAGCCACCGTTGCTCGATCCATGAAGCAGCTCGTCAAACGCGGATACCTAAAGCAAGGCGACAAAATCGTTCTTGTATCGGACATCCTCGCAAGCGATCGCGTGATAGACAGCGTACAACTCCGCACCGTCGACTAAGCAGCTTTCACTCGATTCCAGCTTCTCCCCAAACTTCCGAATCGATGAACGCACGCTGAGAACGGAGCGAATCCAAATCATCGATATCCTCGAGCTTCTCCAAACACTCAACGCTCAACCCAAGCTGCTGTATCCGATCTATCGTTACCTGAAAAACCGAATCAGCGCTCCAAACAATCCCACGAAAAAGCTCCTCGTGAGCGACTTTCATACCGATCAAATAATAGCCCCCATCCACTGACGGACCGATCACTACATCTGCTTCGTCGAGCTTCGCCTCTGCCTCCAACAACAAAGCACGATCGATCGAAGGACAATCCGCCCCGAGAACAATCGCCTTCTCCGCTTTAGTATCCCCAAGTCCATCCCCGATCGCCCGATACATCCGTTCCCCCAAATCTCCCTCGCCTTGCGAAATAAATGAGAAACCTTCGCCTAACCAATCCCGAACCAATCCCTCCATCTCTTCTGGCGCGTATCGAACTTCCAACGACCAATCCCCCGGGACTACCGAAAGCTGCCTCGCTCCTAACCAACGATACAAAGCGACAGCCTTCTCATCTCCAATCGATTTCCCCAATCGCGTTTTAGCCTGCCCCTCAACGGGAGCTTTGTACATAAGCAGCGCCTTAGTACGACCGCACATAAAAACCGTCGCTCTTCGATCTCTGAGTTAGGGCATACACAATAAGCCCAAGCGTAAACGGTATCCACAAAATCGCATTCTGCCAGGAACCAAGTCCCCAAACGCTGCCAACTTCACTCACTCCGAGAAAATAAACGAAAGCCGATATTCCAATAAGCCGAAAACCCAAATGCATTACTCCAATCGCAAACGGCGCCATCCACAAGAAATGCCACGGATCAACCGCGATCCCCAATAAAATTAACGTTCCGATGTACAAGTTCGCAAACCGCTCCAAACTCTCGTTTCGAAACATGAGCAAAACGGACACAACCAAAGCAGCTCCAAAGACATAACTGCTCTCCACCTCAAGCCCCAACGCACTCAAAGCTCCAGGAACCAAGGACAACGAGCCTTCTTTAGGCTCGATCGGATAAGGTAAAACACTCGCCAATTCCACCTTCAGGCTCAGCAACGCCCAACCGCTAAACGCAAGCAACGGAATCAACCCGATAAACAAAATCGCCATACCAGACTTGAGCCCCGACTTGATCAATACTTGCCAAGCCATCCAAACAATTATCGGCAAGAAAACGAGATTCAAAGCCGCCGCAAGTCCGATCAAAAGAGCAGCGAAGCTAACCATTTGGCCCAAGCCGCCTCCAAGCCCTCCATTGTTATTGATCACAACGGTGCCACCCTTTCTATCCACCCAGGCATCCCAAATCAAAAAACCGCCCAAAGCAGGCAACACCATCATGCTCTCCATATGCCCGCCACCAGCCACGCAATACACAACCAAAGGATTCCAAGCATAAAGTAACGCCTTCTTGGAACCATACCGCATCACCAGCATAATACATATCCAAAAATCGCATACGACGAATATTGCCTTCAATCCCCATTCGTTAAAACCCATCGCAGAGCATAATCTAAACACCGCCAAGCTCAACGGCGTCTGCTCCGAAGTCGCGCTTTTTTCCTGAATGCGCTCCCAACCTCGGTCCCTCAGTGGTTTTAGATTCTCAGCATCCGGTGCGACTTCATAAGGATTGAAATTCAAATTCAAAACCTCGCCCTCCCACATGCGACGAGTCAGGTCCTCCGACACATCCATGGGCAACAAAAACAATCGAGCAACCACCGCGACAGCCAGCATCAAACCAGCCCATCGCCTTCCATTAAACCAACTCACGAAAAAGCCAAACGAAGCTAATCCTGCCCCGATAAGAAATTCGGAAACGTTTTCGAAATCCTCAGGCAAACCAGCCTTTCCCATTCGATAGCACCCAAACAAAAACATGAATCCAGCGAACAAAAACAACAAAAGCTCGCGTTTACTCGCTCGATGGAAAACCGAACCAGTAGAGTTGTCAAAATAGTGAAGGGAGCCTCTCATTAGTAGCCGAAAGGAATTTAGCAGGGTAAATCGATTTTCATAGACTTTGCATTTCTACGATTCTAGCAAGCCGCAATCCATTGATAGGCAGATTTTTCGACAATCGTCTTTCAGAACCACCGCCAATCCAAAAAACGCCGATGCAAAAGAGTCCCCACAAATATCTCGGACTACAAGTCCTCGAGAATTCCCTCCACGATCCCCCAGCCAACCCAATCGCGCAATCCGCTACCCTCAACTTTACAACGTTGTAATTTTAAAGGCTCTTCCCCAACGGCGGCCTGGCTTAGCAAATTTGCTTGAACGCCTTCGCTAAAGGAGTGTCTCTTGAGCCATGCAACGATCCAATTCAATCCGTTTCGTCGGATTAGCCGTCGCCCTATTTATCTCCAACTTGATTGCCGCTGAAATGCCCTCGCCCGACGCAAAGCCCAATCGCCTCATCCACGAGCAGTCCCCCTATCTGCAACAACACGCCTACAATCCGGTCGATTGGTTCGCTTGGAGCGACGAAGCATTCGAGAAAGCTAAAGCCGAAAACAAAGTCGTCCTGCTGTCCATCGGCTACTCCACATGCCACTGGTGTCATGTGATGAATCGCGAATCCTTTTCTAATCCCGAAACCGCTGCGTATCTAAATGAGAATTTCGTCTGTATCAAAGTTGACCGGGAAGAACGCCCCGACGTCGACCGAGTGTACATGAATTTCGTCCAGCAACTAACGGGCGGAGGAGGTTGGCCTCTCAATGTATGGCTCACACCTGATCGCAAACCGTTCTACGGAGGCACATACTTCCCGCCCGACAAAAGCCGAGGCATTCGCAGCGCCACCTTTGGCGAAGTCCTATCGAGTATTCAAGAAACGTGGACCAATGATCCAGCGAGTATCCTTAAACAAAGCACACAAATTGTGGATACTCTAAACGGTATAGCGCAACCGAAAGGCGAAGACGCTGAAAGCGGCCTGAACGTTTCTCTCGTCAGCTCCGCAATCAATGCTTTCAAAACCTCTTTCAATCAACGAACCGGCGCCTTTGGACGTGGACCTAATTTTCCAAGTGCGGCCAATCTTTCTTTTCTCCTAAAGGCAAGCGTCGTCAAAGAACTCGATGCCACGCAAAGACAAGACGCGAGAAACATGGCACTTCGATCACTCGAGACCATTTCTCTCGGAGGCATTCGCGATCATATTGGAGGCGGATTCCACAGGTACACGGTAGATGCTGAATGGAAGATTCCTCACTACGAAAAAATGCTCTACGATCAGGCCATACTCGTAAACGCATACCTCGATGCGTGGCTGCTTACGCGTGATTCAAAATACCGTCAGCCCGTTTTGGATACACTCGAATACCTGCAAAGAGATATGCGCCATGATCAAGGGGGATTCTTTAGCGCAGAAGACGCCGAAAGCTACGAATCAAAAGAGGCCACTGAAAAACGAGAAGGAGCATTCTACGTTTGGAGCAATTCCGAGATTGCGAGTGCCCTTAAGGACGATGACCTAATCCAACTAGCTACTGCCTACTTCACTCTACGCGACGAAGGCAACGCTCCGAGTAGCGTTAACTCGGAAGACTTACGCGGCTACAACACTCTTCGCATCGAACAGACGATCGCAGATCTCGCGAGTCAGCTCAACCAAAGCGAATCCGAAATCGAACGACAAATAGCGCAAATAAAATCGCTCCTTTTCAAAGCCCAAGTTAAAAAGCCTCGCCCCCACCTAGATGACAAGATCATCACAGCTTGGAACGGACTCGCGATCTCCGCCTTCTCTCGAGCAGCTCAGATACTAGACGAACCCAGTTACGCTGACTCCGCCGCACAAGCCGCTCGATTCATAAAATCCAATTTGTTCGACGCAAAGACCGGTCAACTAATTCGGCTCTACCGCGAATCTCCATCTACTGTAGAAGCATTTTCAGATGACTATGCTTATCTAATCCAAGGATTGATCGATCTTTACGAAGCCACCGCCGATCCAGAATGGCTGGATTGGGCAAACGAACTTCAAGAGACGCAGATAGCTCTCTTCTACGATGAAGAAGATGGTGGGTTTTTCGGATTTCAAACGACGGACGAAATCGTCTTCAACCAATCTAAAGACAGCTTTGACGGAGCAATTCCCACCTCCAATTCAATCGCCGCAAAGAATCTCGCACGACTCGGACAATTTTTCGACAACGCGGATTACACTGACAAGGCTCGTCAAACCGTCATCGCATTTCTACCTGGCATTCGCCAATCCCCTACGCGTATGCCGGCGCTGGTCGACGCGGCGCTATACGTTATCAAAAAACCAATACAAATTGTCATTGCCGCAAAACCAGGCGATCGATCGATGCTTAGCGTCGCCAACAATACTCTCCTACCGAATCGCCTCCTCCTTCACGCCGACGCCGGAGCGAGCCAAGCATACCTGGGAAAACACCTCGAGTTCATCCAAAGCGCCAACTTGATCGACGGAAAGGCCACCGCATTCGTCTGCGAAAACTTCGTCTGCCAACTACCCGCCCGATCTCCCGAAGATCTAGCCAAACAATTAGCCGCTCTGATTGACTAGTCAAAAGTAACCAAAAGTAGCTCAGTGCTTTAGCAAACCTGAGTATTTCATCGGTTCTAAGTTTTGCTCAGGCTAAACACTGAGCTACTCAATTATCCATCGCTCCTCTCATCCGGTTCTTTACGGAGCGAGCTACAGTGAGCGGAATGCTTGAATGAAATACGTCCTCTAGAAAGAGAGCTATTTCATGCTCTCCAAATTCGGGAATCTTCAGCTTATTTATATTCAAAACCATGTTCACGGCAATCGACTTTCGGTTCGATGGAATTTTGACATTAAACTTCGCCTTCATCTCCGGCATTAGCTGAATTCCCTTTTTGTTGCGAAGACGGATCACCAATGAATGAGCTCCAGACTCCTCGCTCGAAAAACGCATACGCGTCACGATCGAGCACCGATCCCGAACGATCGGCTCAGTCGGAGCCGCAACGCCCTCGAAAACTCCAAGTATGTTGAGCCTCCCCTGATAGTCAGTCGCCGCATCGCAAATAGCTAATAATTCAAGCTTCATAACATTAAATGAAGGGATCCTAGCTATTAGTGGTGACAACTTTAGACACGATAAAAGAAGAAGACTGCATTCCAGACGAAAATCACCTCAAAGCTATTGGTGTATCCAATATTTCCTTAAGAACAATCGCCCTACGTATCGAGCTGGAATTTCTCAGATCACTTCGAAGACCCATACCCAATTCACCAACTCCACCGACATGACTTCGCTTTGAATAGGTAGAAGATCGTGATCCATAAATCGAAGGCAATTGCTTTCTCAAATCGCGAGCCTTTTGCATTTGCTCTTCGATCTGCCTACGTTGCTCTTCAAGTAGATCAACCGAGTTAGAAGCAACCGGCTCCGAGGCCGATGTCTCTTCATTCGGATACAACACCAACTCCTCACGCCCTCGATCGACTTCCGGCTCAAACGGGTCATACCCCTCCTCAAAAACAGGCTCGCTTACGTAAGGTTCCTCAGGAGGGCTACTGCGAATAACCGGTTGCCCTTCTTGCTGGCGCTCTAGGATCTTGCGACGAATTTCTTCCTGAATCTTTCTTGACCGCGCCTCAGCATCAGGATCGGCCTTGCGGCGAGCCTTCTCCGCTTTCTTTGTTTTGCTAGAGCCAACAAAGTAGAGGATCGTGATGACGACCGGGACAAGCTTCTCCAGATTATCTAGAATCCAATTCATTTCGAAAGGGTAGATTTAAGATCGACTACTGCTCTCCTTCAGGATTTTCAGATTCACCTTCAGGCTCGGCTATTGAATCCCGCATACGTGTATCGGATTCAATGTTCTTCATTTTATAGTAATCCATTATCCCCAGGTTTCCATTACGAAATGCCTCTGCCATAGCGAGAGGAACTTCAGCTTCCGCCTCGACCACCTTAGCTCGCATTTCTTCGACTCTCGCCTTCATTTCCTGCTCGGTCGCAACCGCAGCCGCACGACGGATTTCAGCCTGAGCCTGAGCCATATTCTTATTCGCTTCCGCCTGAGCTTCCTGCAGCGCTGCTCCGATATTCGCTCCTACATCAATATCCGCGATATCGATCGAAAGAATCTCGAATGCAGTTCCCACATCCAATCCGCGCTCTAATACGCGTTTTGAAATCGAATCGGGAGACTCAAGAACCACCTTATAGGAATCCGCGGAACCAATCGTCGTCACGATGCCTTCGCCCACACGAGCAATAATCGTTTCTTCCTTAGCTCCACCAACGAAACGTTCTAAATTCGTCCTTACGGTCACGCGCGCTTTCACCTTAACCTGAATACCGTCTTTGGCCACGCCATCGATTGATTTCTTAGCGCTATCCTGACTCGGACAGTCAATGACCTTAGGGTCTACCGATGTGCGAACCGCCTCACCTACCGACTTTCCCGAGCCTTTTGTCGCCAAGTCGATTGCGCACGCTCGCTCCCAATCCAAACTAATACCCGCCTTCATCGCAGCGATAATTGCCTGCACTGTAGGGATCAAGTTGCCCCCAGCCAAATAGTGAGCTTCCAAATCATCAGTCGTAAGTTCGACCCCAGCTTTCACAGCGGTGATTCGAGCATCTACAACCACTCCATAAGGGACTCCTCTCAATCGCATAGCTATGATGTTCAGAAAGCCGACAGGGGCCTTTGACAGCATCGCCTTCAACCAGGTGTTGAAAAACGAGAAGACCACGAAAACAATGATCATGATGATGATTCCGAGGCCGACCATGAGAATCAACGGGAGGCTTTCCAAGAAGGCTAAAGAACTGGGTAATACGGTATTCATAAGATTAGGTTACGTTATATTTTAGATACAATTATTCTGAAGTTATCTCGGCCCGTCACCTCGACGCGCTCGTTTTTTTCTATAAATCCTGACCTCGATGCGGCTTCGATTTTCGCCCCATCGAGTCTAACGAATCCAGTGGGAGCCAACGCAGTAATTGTCTCGCACTTCATACCAATCATCTCGTCTTCGCCTTTCGAATATTGATTGGATGTTCGTATACTTTTCTTTAAAAACAGCCGTTGTCCCATTTTGGTTTTCGGCAGAATCTTAAATTCGAAATACAAGGCGACCAGCACCAATACCAACGCTACCGCAGCAGCAATAAATCCTCCCTGAACTCCAAACTCGGAATACGCTGTTGCAACGCCGCCGAACAAGAGAAGACCACCGATTAAACCGATGATTCCACCGGGTAGAATCACTTCAGCGGCGATAAGCAAGACGCCCGCTATAAAAAAGATCACTACTGCCGTCATACTTCCATCTCCTCAATAAAATAACCGAAGGCATCGCCGCGAATAATACGTACGCTCGCACCTTTCCTCACCGACCCCACTTCCGATCGAGCCTCGAAAAGCTTTCCATCGATCTCAATTTCTCCCGACGGAAACAGATCCGTAGCCGCTACGCCTTCAGTCCCGATACTCGGGCGAATGTCGCCGCCCATGACCGTTTGTTGGCTCGTTCCTTCTACCACCGCTTTCATGATCATCTTATCCCAAAAAACGGACTTTGGTAGAAATCGCAAGATCGCCAAAAATAGAACCATAGCGATCACAACCCCGCCAAACAGATTATAGAAGGGCTGCAGGAAGAGTTCGTAAGTAAAATCGAAGTTAGGAGTCTCGGTTGGCCAAATATCCGCCATTCCCCATAACAAACCAGCCAGCATCATTAGGATGCCCGGTATCGCGAGAAACATCACGCCAGGCAGGAAAAGCAATTCTACAAAAACCAACAAAGCGCCGATTATGAAGAGAAGAAGCCCTTCGTACCCAGAAAGCCCTGCTACGTTGTGACCGAAATTCACGAGAACGATAAACAAAATCCCCGCGATTCCAAAAACGCCAAAACCAGGCGTTTTAAATTCAACGAGAAGCGCCAGAATGCCCAACCCTAGAAGCAGCGGACTCCATGATACAAGGTGTGCTGCCAAGTCAAGAGACCAGGTTGTCTCGAAATCGTAACGGACCACCGTTTTGCCTTCAGCCACGGATTCGATGACCGACTCGATATCATCGAAGATTCCAGAGCCGAGCAAAGCCCTAGGCGGGTCGCCGTAAAGCTCGTGAGCTCGGCGAGCATTCAGGTTGAGCAATTTTCCTTCCTTCGAAATTTCCTTATCATCGATGGTCAACACGATATCCGGATCGACCATCGCCTCCAGCACTTGGCTCCGATAAGGATACTCGCTAATATAGGCATCTATTTTAGCGGTCAGAAACGCGTTTATTTTGCGCTTCATCGATTCGTCAACATCTTCCCCGGTACCTGTCACTACCTCCGAGCTTCCCATAGTCGCTCGTGGCATAAAATAAATATCTTGAGTCACCGAAGCGATAATCGCCCCAGCAGAAATTGCTTCTTCATTTATAAAGGTCGCCGTTTTTCCCTCGAAACGATCGATGATCTTCATGATCTCCAAAGTCGTGAACAATTCGCCACCCGGCGTATCCATTTCAAACAATACAAGATCCGCCCCCTTTTCGATAGCATCTTTGACACCTGAACGAATCCCGAACAAAGTCGGCTGACCGATCGCATCCTTAATCGGAATCACGTAAACCGTGAAGGTATCGCTCGAATCCGTTTCCGAAACTGCAGACGCTTTTGCGACATCGTTACCCGCATCAATCGATTCGCCACTGCTGGACTCCCCGTCAGAAACCGTGTTCTCTGCCTCTTCGTCCGAAGAATTAGATTCTTGCGCAAACAGAGAAAAAACGCCCCAAAGAGACGCGATCGCGAGGATAGCTGCTGAGCGATATTTCATTTCAAGAGTGGCGAGCATAATGTTGAAGCAATTTTCAAAAAGCAAGTACAGCCCACCAGATAAACGCTTGATGATTGGGATATTACTGCGATTGCCCATTCTGATACGCAATCAGCGCGAAAAGATCCATGAAATCGAATAATTCGTTTTCAAATTTTCCCGAAATCGGTTTTAACTGAATCGTTTTATGGAGGAGATCGAATATCTAGGAGCGCGCATTCATCGTTGGCAGGTCGGAGCATCCACTTTTCTCGTTTCTACGCAGACGGGAGCTCGGTTAATGAACTGGAACATCTCCTATCCCGACGGCACTTTTCGAGACATCGTAAGATGGCCGGAAATCTCCGATCCGACTGAAATCGTAAAAACTCGCGGCGGCAATCCCATCCTTTTCCCCTTCTCCGCCCGTACGTTCGATCAAGGCGAAATCTATTCTTGGAAAGATCTAGCCGGCAATCGCCGTCCAATGCCGATGCACGGAATCGCCCGTCAAGGGACCTTCGAAATCACCCGTATCGACGAAACCGGTTTCGCAAGCCGACTCATTCCGGACGCGAAAGCCAACGAAGCCTATCCCTACGAATACGACTTCGAAGTCGTCTACCGTTTCGAGGAAAAAGAACTGACAGTCGAACTGCGACTCCGCAACAACGACACCGTTCCCATCCCCTGGTCAGCAGGACACCATTTCTATTTCAACCTTCCCTGGATCGAAGGCACTACCCGAAGCGATTACGAAATCACCATTCCCGCCAAGAAAGCCTGCCGTCACGCGGCAGACGGATCGTTATTCGAAGCCAATCTACCCAAACGCAAGGAATCCATCGCCAATCCAGAACTCATCGATCGCATACACTACGATCTATCGCGATCGGTGGTTACCTGTGAATGCCTTCTAGACAATTCGAAAATCGAAATCGAAATGGGCGCCGACAGAAAACCTCATCCAGAATACACTGTCGTCACTTGGACGGAATCCGACACCGCCCCGTACTTCTGCATCGAACCCTGGATGGGGCCGCCCAACAGTCCCGAAACAAAAGTCGGCCTCCACATGGTCAACCCCGGCGAACGCGAAGCCTTTTCGGTAACCGTTCGCGTGTAAGGAACAAACAACTTCGGAGACGCTTCATAAAAGGTAGCGACCGATCTCCGAGCGGCCATCTTCATTTCAAGCGACGAAACGCAAACGCCCTACCCCAACAACGTTTCCACAATCGAAGCCCACTCGGTCTTCAAAGAACCTTCCTGAAGCGGCTTACCGCTGCGGTGATACCAATACGACGCATTCGAGATATCGCCTTCGACCCGATGCAAGTACGCATGCACCCAATCGCCTTCCGAGTTCCCCGCCGATTGAGCCATATCATGCGCTTTTTCCCAATCGCCTTTGCCATCATACCACAATGCCTTGAGCGCTTCATTTAGGTCTGCTGGCGGCGAACCATGGTTCGCAACGCTCTTCTTGAAATCGTCTAGTGTCATAATTCGACCATTTTATACTTTCTATTAGAGCCATAGAATCAGATAACTTCATCAGAATGCCCAATCCGAACCAAGCGATTGTCCACGCCTCTTGCCAGCAAATACGTTGGGAGGACCTAGACCTGAAGCCAATACGCGCCCTGATCGACCTCGCAGTAGCGGAAGACCTCCAAGGCTCCGGGCTCAAAACAAAACCCGATCAGACCGGCGACGCCTCCAGTGCCTTGCTCCCTTCCGGCCAGCATTTCACGGCCACACTCAAAGCCCGAGGCCCGATGACCCTTTGCGGCGCTCGACTAGCTCCAGAAGTCTTAGCGGCTTTCCATCCTCAACTGAAATTCGAAGCCCTCGCCCACGACGGCGACATCCTAGCGAAAGGCGATTCCATCGGCACGCTAAGCGGACCCGCCCGATCAGCCCTCGCCGCAGAACGTCCGCTCCTTAATTTCATGCAACGCCTCAGCGGCATCGCTTCTACCACTCACACCTACGTTGCGGCGCTCGGCAACTCGGCAACTCGATTGCTCGACACTCGCAAAACGACTCCTGGCTACCGCTATTTGGAAAAGTATGCCGTCGCATGCGGAGGTGGTTGGAACCATCGAATGGGCCTCTTCGATCGCGTCATGCTCAAAGACAATCACCTGTCGGCTTTCGGCGACGACCTCGTTTCCGCTACTCGCGCCGCAGTCGAAGAATCCCGACGACGTGCCCCGAACCTTTTAATAGAGATGGAAGTCGATCGCATCGACCAAATCGAGGCCGCCCTTCAAGCCGGAGTCGACATCATCCTACTCGATAATTTCACAACTGCCCAACTCCACGAAGCCCAACAACTGATCAGCCACCAAGCAGTCACCGAAATCAGCGGTAACGTAACATTGGATACTCTCTTCCAACTCAAGGACATCGGCTGCGACTTCATTTCGACCGGAGCCCTCGTTCACAAAAGCGTCTGGGTCGACATCGGGCTCGACTCGGATTAATCGCTGTATTTCATTGGAAGCTTGTTCTATAAATATGTATTTTAAATGTAGGGCTGGCGCTGGCGCCACGCTGCGAAAGAAGATCTTGCTCAAACTACGCGGCGCGGCCCAAGCGCCGACCCTACGATTTTCTTTTCCAACAACTTCCAAATTCCCCCTTTCAGCTTTCAAACATGTCGAACACAGAAGTCCTAATCTTAAAAGAGCTGCTTTCCGCCAAAGGCGACTTCGTATCCGGAAGTCTACTTGCCGAGTCACTGGGCATCTCGCGGGTCGCCATCTGGTCGCACATGGAAAAGCTACGCTCGCAAGGCTTCGATTTCGAAGCGATCCCTAGCAAAGGCTACCGACTCACCCAACGACCCGATACGCTCAACGAAGCCCTTATCATCGCTTCTTTACCTCGTGCCGCCTCGGCGCTGAAGGTCGTCCTTCGTGACGAAACCGACAGCACCAACAGCGAAGCCGAACGCCTACTGGCCAATAACGAAGACGCTCCTTTTCTCGTCCTCGCCAAACTCCAAACCGAAGGCCGCGGACGATTTGGCCGCGTGTGGCACAGCCCGGAAAACGGCAATCTCTACGCCAGTTTCGCATTCCGACCAGAGATTTCGCCTGCCAGGCTTTCCACCTTCACCCTCTGGATGGGCATCAATATTTGCGAATGCGTCAACGCGTTCTTCCGCATCCAAAGCAACATCAAGTGGCCTAACGACATCCACATCGACGGAAAGAAAGTTGCAGGTATTCTCACGGAAGCCCGCATGGACGCCGACCAAACTCGCGACCTCGTCCTCGGCATCGGACTAAATATCAATGGCAAGGCTGCCGACTGGCCGGATGAGCTCCAAGCCATCGCCACTTCCATCCGCCAAGAAACCGGATCCAAACAGGATGCCAATCGTTTCACCGCAGCCCTAGCCGGTCGCGTAATGCTCGCCTACGAACAATTCGTTTCAGATTCCTATCGAGGACCTCTCAAAGAAAAATGGACCTCCTACGACGCGCTCGAAGGCCGTACCGTCAGCCTTTTCCAAGGAGCTGCAAAAATCGAAGGCATAGCCCGCGGCATTGACCCGCACGGCGCCCTCATCGTCGAACGCCTCGACGGTTCCCGAATTCAAGTCCGCGCCGGAGAGGTAACGCTAGAAAAATGAACGCGCACCTCCTTTTTGCTGTCACCGATGAAATCAGACGAAAATCCGGTAAATCGAAACTGTGACTCGCGACGAATTACATATTGAGATTGCGGCTCCAACAAAGCCTGTCTTTCTTCAGCCAATCAGCTAGGGCAAGTGTCGTAAACACGCTCTAAGTATAATGAACGCCAACGCCATAGTGGAAAACCAGGTACCTGCCATAGAAGTCGAAAAGCTTCACAAGCGCTTTGGAAAGCTCGACGCCGTAAACGGCATTTCATTCCAAGTCGCCAAAGGGCAGATCGTCGGTTTCCTCGGTCCCAACGGTGCCGGCAAGAGCACTACAATGCGCATCCTAACGGGTTACACCCGAGCGACTTCCGGTATTGTCCGCATCTGCGGAATCCCGGTCGCCTGCAATCCGCACGAAATCAAACGGCGCATCGGATACATGCCGGAAAACAATCCTTTGCCGAACGAATTACGCGTTCGCGAATACCTGAAATTAAGGGCTCGCATCAAAGAATTGCCCATGCGCCACCGGGCCAAACGCATCGACGAAGTCATGGAACGTTGCGACCTGACCCGTGCCCAAGACCGCATCATTGGCAAACTTTCTAAAGGCTTCCGGCAGCGCGTCGGAATTGCCGACGCCATCCTCGCCCACCCGGAAGTCATCATCATGGACGAGCCCACAATCGGCCTCGATCCGCACCAAGTGATTATGATCCGCGACTTGATCGCGAGCCTTCGCGGCAAAATGAGCGTCATCATTTCCAGCCATATCCTTCCGGAGATCGAGATGACCTGCGACCGTGTCGTCATCATCAACGGCGGCAAAATAGTCGGTCAAGGCACGCCTCAAGAATTACGCGAAACCTTTATCGACTCCACTATCTACGAAATGGAAATCAACGGCAAGATAGCCAGCCTGCGCAAATCGCTCGCCCCTATCGTCAAAGAATTCGAAATCGACCAATTTTCCGAAGCCGATTCCTGCGGGTTCTCCAAAGCCACCATCCGCATCCCTGGAGTTCACGACTGCGGCGAAGACCTTTTTCGCTGCCTAGCCGATTCTTCGGACCTACGCGTTCGTTCGATGAGAATGCGCCAAGCCCCGCTCGAAGATGTTTTCCTCGCGGCCACTAGACGCAGTTGGGAAACCTTGGATACGGACCTCGCCAACGACGACTCGAAACCAGGCTCAGACGAACCCGCCGAAACGGAGATTTCCGCTGCAAGCTAACCCACGAGAATGAGGCATTTTTTCACCCTACTACGCGCCGAGCTCTGGAGGCTCCTTATTAACCCGAGCACCTACATTGCCGCGTTTCTCTTCCTGCTCATCATGGGCTTCGTTTTCCAGTGGATCCTGCTCGATTACGCGAACGACCCCAAAGAAGAAAGCCCTTCTCTAACCTTTTTCCAAATTTTCGTTTTCCCCATCTTTTTCATGGTACCGCTTCTCACGATGAGAAGTATCGCTGAAGAACGCGCTTCCGGAACCATTGAAACCCTCATGACTGTACCGGTCACCGCTACCGAAGTCATCCTCTCGAAATTCTGTGCCAGCTACGCCTACTACGCATTGCTATGGGCTTTCACTGGCAGCTTTCACTACCTCTTCTTTTCCTTCGTTCAAGAAGACTCCATTTTCGATCCCTACCCCATCATCGGCGGTTACGCTTTCATCGCAATCAGCGGTACTCTCTTTCTTAGCCTGGGAATTTTTTCCAGCGCCATGACTCGGAGCCAACTCGTCGCCGGCATCGTCAGCTTTACTCTGGTATTCGGATTCATAGCAATCGGCAGTAACTTAGACGAACTCGCCACCCTTTGGATAGCTCAGCCAATCTGGGTCCAGCAACTCTCCGAGCATACCAATGTCATTCAGCACATGAGGGACTTTTCCTCAGGCGTTATCGATACCCGTGCCATCGTTCTCTATCTTAGCTGCTCCCTCGCTTTTCTCTTCTTAAGCATTCTTATACTAGAATACCGGGAGGGCGGCGCCTAGGACCATGAATTTGATTGAATCCTACCAATCCAATCGTCTCGTCGACCGCCTCCACGCAGTCGCCCAGTTCATATTGGTTTTCTTGATTCTGGCCGCGGTCAACACGATCGCTATGCGCAACTACAAGCGTATCGACACGACCCTGGGGCGCGACTTCACGCTTTCCGCTCAAACCGTTGCCTATCTCGCCCAACTCGAACGGCCCGTTCAAATCGTCGTCACCCTATCCGACCAGGACAACGACCTCGGTATCCGAGATATTTTCCACGACGTAAAGTCCTTGCTCAACGAATACGAATACGAAACCCGCAATAACGAAACGAATCGCATACAAGTCGAATATATCGATATCTACAAACAAGCCAATAAAGCAAAAGAGCTAGGAATCGACCAAGCAGACTCGATCATTTTTATCTCGGGATCCCAAAGACCACGTGTCATCCCGATCAACAAGCTCTACCACATGGTAAACAACGAGCTGCACGAATTCCTGGGCGAAACCGTGTTCACGCAGTCGGTTCTCGAAGTCTCGCAACAAAACCCGCCACACATCTACTTCACCAGCGGACACGGCGAACTCGACATTCAAAACTTTACCTCAGGCCAAGGTATATCTCGCCTGCAAGACGAACTGAGAACTCGCAACATCGATGTCACTACTCTCAATCTCGCTTCGCAAAACAAAGTCCCCGAAGACGCCTCTCTTCTTATTATTCCTGCCCCCAAAACGCGCTTTCTTCCGCAAGAACAAGAACTCCTTAAAACCTATCTGCGCCGTTCTTCAGGACGATTACTCGTCTTGCTCGAGCCGGGCTACCAACACGGATTGGACGATCTCCTATTCGATTGGGGCATCCTTACCGACAATGCCATTGCCGTAGAAACCGACCGCGATTCGGTTATCAATGGCGGCGACCTCATGATCCGCCTGTACACCCCTCACGCCATTACCGACGAACTCATCAAAATGGGAATGCCCATTATCACCGATCGAGCCCGCGTCGTTCGCGAAGATCCAGGTCGGCCTATCGACGATTCCTTAATTGTCACCGAACTCATGGCCACATCTCCCCAAAGCTGGGGCGAAAAGAACTACGCCACAGAAGCAACGCCCACTTACGACCCCACGATCGACCTAAAAGGCCCCATCCGCGTTGGAGCCATTTCCGAACGAAAAGTCGATTCCTCGCTCGGCATAAGTATTCCAGGCGGGCGTCTAACTGTTATCGGCTCATCGAACTTCATCACCAACAACCGAATACAGGCTTCGGGAAATCTATTTCTCGTCCTAAACGCTATCAATTACGCAATCGACCGCGTCGCTCAGTTAAACATTCCACCTCGCCCGATCCGGAAAGTTAAGCTAGACCTCAGCCTCAAACAACTCCTGGTTTCCCGGTACCTCATTTGGCTTGGACCGCCCCTCGTAGTGGGATTCTTCGGGTTAATCGTCTACCTCGCTCGAAGACAGTAATCACCGCCATGCGACTGAAACTCACACTCACGCTGCTCGTCATCCTGCTAGGTCTTCTGACCTATATCTTCTACATCGACCCTTGGGGCGACTCGCGTTCCATCGAAGACAAAGACCGCAACGCCATAGCATCGCTTGCCGTAGATATCGATTTTCTGCGTATTTCCAACGCCGCTCATAGCCTCGCCCTTTCCATCGAATTGAAAGAAGACGGATGGATGCTGACCGAACCCTACCGCTGGCCCGCAAACACATTCGCCGTCGAGCGAATCCTTAACCAACTACAGTTTTTGGATACGAAAGTTAGCTTCGATGCCGATCGCCTGAGTCAAGCTGGCACCTCTTTAAAAGAATACGGACTGGAACCACCAGAGATCACCCTCGAATTCGGAAAAGATGAAACCGCCTACTCAATCGGAATCGGCAACGCCACCGCAGTCGGCAACCACCTCTACCTGCTTTCCCACGACCAATCGAAAATCCACGTAGTCGATCGTAGCCTCCTCGACAGCCTATTAATCGAGCTCGAAACACTCCGCAATCCACGCATATTCAAATCCAGCATATTCGAGGTCGAATCCTGGAATATTCAACTAGCCAGCAATTTAAGAACGCGCATAACAAAGAACAACGACCTCTGGATCCTCGAAACGCCCATTCGCGCTCGAGCCGATTCCATCGAAGTGAACACCCTCCTAGGTCGACTCCTGGAATTAAAAAGCCAAAACATAGTCCAACCCACGCCAATCGAGTTCACCAAGTACGGCCTCTCGGATCCCCCTTTTCTTCGAATCGCCATCGAAACCAACCAAAGCCGCGAAGCCCTCGAAGTCGGCGACCCAGTCAACGCTGACGACGATTCCCTGCGCTGGGCGAAACTCGAAAGTCGAAACACTGTTTTCGAATTGGAAATCGACTACCTCACCGATCTCGAAACTGCTCAAACCCGACTGCGCGACCGTCGTATTTTCGAAATCGATACGAACTACGCCACCTCCATTTCATTCGACCGTGAAGGCCAAGGCTCCTTTGATCTCCAAAAACTGGAAACCGGCGAATGGGACATTCTCTCACCCGACCAAGAACAAGGCATCGTTCGAGAAAAAGGCTCCAGCGAAACAGTCGACGAAGCCCTCTCCTGGCTCAGCGCCATCCAAGCTGTCGCCTCCGATAGCACAGGTTTCGTTCACGACGCTCCCACATCAGCTGATTTGGAAGACTACGGACTCGAAGTCCCAGCGTTTTCGATCAGTATAGCCTCCACTCGATCACGCGAGCAATCCGAAGTCCTCGACCCTCCACAAGTCGAAACCCTTCTCTACGGTGATAGAAAGCGAAACGATCGATCGCTCCGCTACGTAAAGCTCAAGGAAAAGGACTTCGTCTACCTCGTATCTAACGACACCCTATCACTCATAGCCGACCAATCATTCGAATTCCAAGACCGCAATCTCTTCGACCTGCCCGACGGTGCCCGCGTTTCCAAAATCGCAGTCAATAAACTCTCTGACGGACAGATCCTCTTAAATAAATCCGACAGTGATCCAGAGTTCCCCCTAAAGCTTTCAAAAGAGCTCGAATCATTCAGTGTTAAATCGTATCTGCAAAACGCCTACGCATCGAACATCCAAGTCGCCGGAAAACGCCAACCCTGGGCCTATTCCCTCAATATCACTTTCGTCTGGAAGATCGCCGACACCGAGCAAAGCCGCGATATCGAACTCTATCTTTCCGAACTAACCGGCGGGCCACTCCTCATAGGCGGTTCAATTGAAAGCAATACCGTATTCGAGTTTCGCCAGCCCTTCATCGACGCCTTTAGCGATACCGTCTTCGATCGCGTCAAACGCGACCTTCCCGATCAACCCTTCGACCCGGACCAGCCACTCCCCTCCGCTGCCGAACTGCCCGCTAACAACGGCAACCAATAGGAACCGAGGAACGGCCTCTTGCAAAGCGATAGCAAATCGAAACGTAAAATGGCCTGGCACGGTTCGTGCCTCGTTTGCAAAGCAGCGTTCGATTTCCTCTACACGATCACCGTCGGCCTTTTGGCCGGACTGGTTTGCATCTTCGCCTATATCGTCACTTTGGACGAGAGCAGCATGCCTGATTTCCTTATTCGGATTCTCGAGGACAAGCTTCATTCCGAAGGACTCAGTCTTTCGATGTCAGGCATTCGATTGCAACCAAGCGGCCGTATAACGATCGACGATCCCGTCATCCGCTCCGATGCTCTCCAATCTGAAATCGCACGGGCCGACCTCATAAGCATCAAGCTCAACCCCGCGCTCCTACTCTTCGGGCAAACGCGATTGAGCGAACTCGACGTTCTCAACGGATCGCTCATCGTCCCAGCCCTTATCTCGCCCTCCGGTCTATCGGAATCGCTCATCGACCAAATCGATCTCCGCGTAGAAAACCAACTCAAAGGCTGGGAGATCAAACGATCCAAATTTCGATTTGCCGGCGTTCGAGGAATCGCCAGCGGCATCATCGATATCGAAGATCTTCCTTTCGAACAGACGCCCCAAGAAACTCCTTTAACGCTCAACCAAAACCTAATCGCCTTTCACAAAAACGCTCAAAAAGCAAAAACGGCCCTCAGTTCTATCGACGGCCTCGAAGCGCGTATCCAGATCGACGCGCCCAAAGGCGACAAGAAATCCCTCCATGCCCAACTCTCTATAGAGAAGGCCCATTGGAAAAATCAGGCAAAAGCCGAAAAGATCCGCATCGAGCTCGATGCCTGGCACGGCGAATACGCCCGCCTCGAAACCAATATAGCGAGAGCTACCGGGCCGCAAAACACCTTCGCCGAAAACCTCCACTTCGAAACCGTCTGGGAAACCTTTCCAAGTCCTGAAGATTGGCTGCCGCTATTCGTTCGTTTCACTGCCGACTCGATTGGCAAGGATGTCGAAATCCTCCCTCACCTGGCCGTTGAAGCCAAACCATTGGAAAATGGCGACTGGACTGCCCAGGCGACCTTCGCCTTGCAAAACTCCCCTTGGCAAATCGATGTAACCGGCAATCCTAAAACGCAAACCGCATCCGTTGCCTTAACTGGCTCTCCGACAAAAGAACTCGTTAGCTTCGCCTCCGAAAGAGCCTCTACCTACGCCCTTCAATACGCCCCTCAATTCCAAAAGAAGCTGGAGCAATGGCCGATTGAAAGCTACGCGCTTATCGAAGATAAAATCACCGTCCAAGCTAGCGCCGAATTCGACGGAGCCTGGATACCCCACAGCGCCGACGCCTTCGTCGAAACCGGACGCGTCACTTCGCGCGGAGCGCACTTCGATCACGCAATCGCCCAGACCAAACTCCGAGGCAATAATCTAGACGTTTACAATCTCTGGCTTCGCAGCGGTCCCCAGAACGGATGGATGTCGATCGGAGTGAACCTAGAGACCCTCCGCCGACGCATCCTCATCGACGGGCTCTTCAATCCCAACCTCATAAACAACTGGATACCAGAAGACTGGTGGACCGAGTTCTGGGGCAATTTCGAATTCCCAGAAGCCGGATTCTACTGCCTCATGGATTCCAGCCAAATAATCAAACGCCCCGAGACATTGAAGATCACCGGATACGGCCTCGGCGAAGAACTGATCATTCGAGGGCATCCAATGAAGGCGATCGAAACGCGCATGTATATATTACAGCGCTACTTCGACCTCTACGACCTCGTTCTTCTCCGAGAAGAAGGCGAAGCCCGTGCAGAAGCCCAATTCTCCATCGCTCCAGACCCAAGAGACGGACAATTCAAAATGACCGGCCTTTGGATCGACGCCGAAACCAATATCGACCTCAGCATAGGCCCCGACCTGATTAAAGAAGTCCGCGAAGACGTCATCGAAATCCTCGAACCCTACGGCTACGAAATCCCGCCGCACGTAGTAGCCAAAGCGTCCAGCGTTCGAAATCAAAACCTCTTCGATTATTCCATCGACCTCCAAATCGATACCGACCACCCCTTCAGCTACTACAACTACCCGCTCGATAGCGTCAGCGCCAAAGTCAGGCTCGGGAATGGCTGGGCCAGCCTCCCAACCATCACCGCTAGTCTAGCCGGAGGCATCGCTCGAGCCCACGCGGAAATCGTCGACGAAAAGATCGAACTGGGAATCACTCTCGACGAAGCCCACTTCGGAAACACCCTCAAAGCCAGCGCCATCTACTTTAGCGAAAACGACAAAGAAAGCTCCGCATCCAGTTTCTCCACCGAAGAACTCTCCAGCTACGGAGGCGGCCTCAACCTATCCTTCGAAGGCGCAGGCATCGTCGGCGACACCCTTTCCTATGACGGCAAAGGAACGTATCAAATTTCTGGAGCCGACTTCTACCAGCTCCAACTATTCGGCGGATTGTCCCGTGTGCTCGAAGGCTCCGGCATTCCCTTTACCACTCTGAAATTCGAAGACGCGAAAGGCGATTTCACCGTTGAAAAACGCTACATCGAATTCCCCGAAGTCACCTTGAAAGGCCCTGTCGCCCAGATCGCCAGTCGCGGGAACTACGATCTCGAAGAAGGCGATCTCGATTTCAAAGCAAGGCTCTACCCCCTTCGATCAAGCCGCTTGCTAAAAATCCCCGGACTCGTCCTCGACATTTTTACCGGGATTTTCGAGGTCAGTTTGACCGGTACGATCGCCGATCCTGATTGGGGTCTTTTCCGCACCACAAAGCAGCGTGAAGTGGAGTCTCCCCAGCAGACCGAAACCATTGTCGAATAAGTCCGATTCCCATTGAAAATTTAACGTTTTTTTTCGGGCCTTCCTTTCACTTGCGGCAAGCTCTTGAAAATGAAGTCGTTAGCTCGAAATCACACCTATTCGAGTTCCGTTTTAGATAAGAAAAATCTGACAAACGCGTTGACGTCGCAAAAACAATCACAATATCTTGTGGTCTTCTTCTAATTGCCCCCATCATCTTGTGGTTAGCAAGAAGTGGATAACTTAAAATAACTTAAATTCGCCAGTCCTTGGCGAATGTGTTCCTTTGCTCCCCAATCCGAGGCTTCTTCTCGATTTTCAGCACCTTTTCAACCACTCATCTTCATCATTTTCCTTCCACATGGATAAAGCGTACAAAGTCGGCACCAGAACCTTCGTTCTGGACCAATCGAAAGCGGAACAAGCATTCGCGGAAAAACGGGTCATAAACGGCCGTCAATCCATGTGTTTCAACCTACTCCCGCTGAAGTACAATTGGGCCTACGAGCTGTACAAGAACATGAAGGCGAACCACTGGGAGCCGGAAGACATCATCATGAACCGCGACATCGAGCAGTGGAAGGACGACGAGGTCGTTTCCGACATCGAGCGCTGGATCATCATGATGAGCGTAGGTTACTTTTCCGCCGCCGAAGGCATCGTAGGGGATAACGTCATACACGTAATCCGCGAACTGGTCACCGCTCCCGAGCTCAAGCTCGTACTCGGTCGCCACAGCCACGAAGAAAACGTCCATGCCGATTCGCTGCTCTACATGATCAGCTCTCTCGGCATCAACCCACACGAATGCGAAGCGATGTTCGAAGACATCGAAAGCATCGTTAAGAAAAACGAATTCGTCACTCGTACCTCGCATCGCTTGCGCCGCGACATGGACATGAACGATCCGAAAAACAAGCAGATGTTCGCCAAGAACCTGTTCGTATTCGGCCAGTGCATGGAAGGCACCCAGTTCTACGGCATGTTCGGAATGATCCTTTCGCTCTATCGCCAAAACAAATTCCGGGGTATCGGCGAAATGTTCCGCTACACGCTCCGCGACGAATCCAACCACATCGAGCTGCTCCGCAACTTGCTCATGGAACTCGCCGAAGAGAATCCGGAAATCTGGACCTCAGAATTCAAAGAAGAGCTGCGCGAAACGATGGCCGAAGGCATCCAGCTCGAAAAAGATTTTATCAACGATTGCCTACCGATGGATTCCATCGGCCTGCGCAAAGAAGACTTTCTTCTGTACATTGACTATATCGCAGACCGTCGCCTCGAAGGCGTTGGCCTCGAGCCGCTCATCGGCAACGTCAAAAACCCCCTACCCTGGCTCGCAGAGATGATGGACATTAAGAAGGAGCAAAACTTCTTCGAAGGCCGCGTCACTGAGTACCAAAAAGCATCGTCCCTCGAAATCGAAAGCGACGACGACCTCTAATTAAAGTAAGAATTAAGAAGGAGGAATTAAGAAGTATCACCGCTTCTTCATTCATCCTTCTTCGCCCATTCATCCCTCATCCCTCATCCTTTTCATCACCACCCACCCACCGCCTAAACATCTCGCATTATGATCAATCCTAACCTCGAAGAAGACCTCGCCCTAAAGCGTTTCGTAACCATTTCACGTGAGAAGAAATTGGACTACGATTGGCGCGAAGGAGCCCAAGCTTCGGAACTCGAAAAAGAATCCAAAATCCATGTCGTCACCCACGAAGGCGAAGCGACCTTCGACCAGAGCGAAATCATGGACACCATCGGCAACGCTTTGGCGAATGTGTTGCTATCGCAAAACGAGAAAGAAATTTTCACCGAGAAGAACAGAGGTTGGGTACAAGAAGTCGCCAAGCAAGTTTGTGGCAAACTAGAAGACAAGTCCGCTTCGACACGCGAGACACGCTTTGGATTAGCTGAAGTCTACGACATAATCGAACGCACATTGGTTGACAATGATGCCTATGACGTGGCAAAAAGCATGCTAATGAATCGCCAGCGCAAGCTCGCGGCCGACCAAAACCAAGGCCTCAAAACCCTACGCCTCATCCGTCGCAACGGACAAGTCGTGCCCTGGAAGCAGCAGAAGATCGAGATCGCCGTCCGCAAGGCCTTCCTCACTCTAGAATTAAACTCCGAGCCGGCCGTAGCCGTATCCAACGGAATCACCGAACGCCTCGAAGCCTCCGGACACGCATTCGTCCAAATCGAGGAAGTACAAGACATGGTTCAAGAAGAACTCATGCGCCAAGGACACTTCAAGGTGGCCGAACACTTTATCCTCTACCGCGCTGAACGCCGTACAAGACGCGAAGCGGAAGCCCAACTAGGCGTAGACACTCCCGAGCAAAACTCGATGGTTGTCGTCAAAAACGACGATGGTTCCACTTTCTTCTGGGATGGCGTTGATCTAAAGAAGCGAATCGACTTCGCCATGATCGGCCTAAACCTCTGCCTCACCGCAGACGAAATCGAAACCGAATTGCGCCGTTCCATCTTCGACGAGATCAGCGAAGACGGTCTCCAGAAAACCGTTACGCTCAACGCACGCACGCTCATCGAGCAAGACGCGGACTTCGCTAGATTCGCCGCTCGCATCCAGCTCACCTACATTTACGAAGAAGTCCTCGGCTGGAGCATCGTCAAAGACGGCGTTCGCGAACTCAAACGCTTCCATCAAAAGAAATTCAAGCAGTACATACGCCACGGCATCAAGATCGGTCGCCTCAACGCCAAGATCAGTGAGTACGATATAGACAAGCTTTCCAAAGTCCTCGACCCCACCGCCGACCTGGAATTCGACTACCTCGGCGTGCAAACCCTTTACGATCGCTACCTGATCGTCGACAAGACCAATGGCCTCGCCAAATCCCGCCGTATCGAAACGCCCCAGTTTTTCTGGATGCGCGTATCCATGGGACTCTTCATCGAAGAAGCCGAACGCGAAACCCGCGTCCGAGCCCTCTACAAGCTCTACAAGAGCCGTCGCTTCTGTTCGTCGACTCCCACCCTTTTCAACTCAGGCACCTGCCACTCGCAACTCTCTTCCTGCTACCTGTACTACGTCGACGACTCCATCGAAGGCATCATGCAGCGCGGCATCGCGGAAAACGCCTACCTCTCCAAATGGGCAGGCGGACTCGGCGGCAGCTGGACCGCAGTACGCGGCACCGGTAGCCACATCTCCGGAACCAACGGCGAAAGCCAAGGCATCGTCCCATTCCTCAAGCTGCACAACGACTTGCTCATCGCGGTCAACCAAGGCGGCAAACGTCGCGGCTCCGGCTGCGCGTATTTGGAGACCTGGCACAACGATCTCTACGACTTCCTCGAACTTCGCAAGAACACCGGTGACGACCGTCGTCGTTGCCACGACATGAATACGGCCAACTGGGTACCCGATCTATTCATGAAGCGTATGGAAGAACGCGGCCAATGGAGTTTCTTCCGCTCAAGCGAAGCACCCGACCTGCACGACACCTACGGCGCCGAATTCGAAGAGAAGTACATCGCCTACGAAGCCAAAGCCGAAAAAGGCGAAATGTGGACCAAGACCGTTCCCGCCATCGAAGTCTGGAAGAACATGCTCCGCATGATCTTCGAAACTGGCCACCCATGGATCACCTTCAAAGACCCTTGTAACGTGCGCTCCCCTCAGGACCACGTCGGCGTCATCCACTCTTCAAACCTCTGCACCGAGATCACGCTCAATACCAGCAACGACGAAACCGCCGTTTGCAATCTCGGTAGCATCGTGCTCGACCAGCACCTCGATAAGGACGGCAACATCGACCACAAGAAGCTCCGCGAAACGATCCAGACTGCGATCCGAGCGCTCGACAATGTGATCGACATCAACTTCTACCCAACCGAAGCCGCCAAGCGCTCCAACCAAAGGCACCGTCCAATCGGACTCGGCGTCATGGGACTGCAAAACGCGCTCTATATTCGCGACACCGCATTCGCTTCCCAAGAAGGCGTCGAATTCAACGACGAAGCCATGGAAGCAATCGCCTACTACGCCATCGAGGCATCTAGCGATCTCGCAGCCGAACGCGGCACCTACCAAAGCTACAAAGGCTCCAAGTGGGATCGCGGACTCCTCCCGCAAGACACGCTCGACCTACTCGAGAAAGAACGCGGTCAAGTCATCGATGTCCCACGCGGCGGCAAGATGGACTGGACTCCTATTCGGGAAAAAGTTGCCAAGCACGGTATGCGCAATTCCAACGTCATGGCTATCGCGCCAACTGCTACGATCTCGAACATCACAGGCACCTCTCCTTGTATCGAGCCTTCGTACAAGAACCTCTTTGTTAAGAGCAACCTATCCGGCGAGTTCACGATTCTAAATCAGTACCTCGTGCGTGACCTCAAGGAACGTGGCCTCTGGGACACGGAAATGCTCAACAACCTGAAATACTTCGACGGCGAGCTCGACGAAATCGATCAGATCCCCGAAAGCCTCAAGCTCAAGTACAAGACTGCCTTCGCAGTCGACTACAGCTGGCTTGTATTGGCAGCAGCACGACGCCAGAAATGGATCGACCAAAGCCAATCGGTAAATCTCTTCCTAGCGACTCCCGACATGAAGACACTGTCTCACATGTACCGCGACGCCTGGAAGCACGGCCTCAAGACCACTTACTACCTCCGCACCCTAGGCGCCTCGAACATCGAGAAAGCCACAGTCGGAGCCAAAAAGGACCTCCGAGGCGTAGTAGCCACCTCCCAAGTCGCCAACTCCAAAGAACCGGAAGTCTGCGAAAGCTGCCAATAAAATTATTATATTTTTCAAAGCCCCTCTTCAGAAATGAAGTGGGGCTTTTTTGATCCCAAAGCTCTACACGATGTCTAACTAGCAAGTAATTGCGCCAACGCATTCAATTGACTATTTGAGAATCCAGACTCGAAAGACACATCGTCAATCGAAACCAGGCCCCAGCTTTTCGCTTGTTCATTATAAACCCAATTAATTCCCACTTACCAACTTTCCGCCTCGTGAAAGAGCCGAAAGTGAACCTTGAGCATTCGCGCTATGTGCACCTCTTCACCCTTTCCGCTTCAGTATCGCCAAATGTCGGTCGACCGATTTGCCGGGAATGTCGAGTCTACGGGAAGCCTCATTGGCTTCAGTAACGAGGAGTTCGCCGCCTTGATTTCCGATGACATCAAGCGCCGCCTCGTGTTCACCATCGAAATAGCTGGTGATGATTAGTCGGCCATTGGGTGAAAGTTTCTCTAACGCTTTGTGGTATATTTCTTCCCAAGTTCTCTTGCCATCCCCCAAATTCTGGTGACGCATGAAAATGACGTCGAACACGCCAGGGAGCTGCTTATAGCTATCTAACTTGGTGGCGTCGCCGTTTATAAACGAAAAATCGGAATGCAAATCGCCAGTGAATCGGGTGGCAGCCTCCGCTATCTCGCGGGCTCGGACATCGAGTCCGACGAACTGCATATTTCGATTATCGCCAGCCTCTCTCTCGCTGCTGCCAAAAACTCTCGCCAACGTATTCGCTTCATGGCACGCGCCACAAGCCAGATCCAAAAGCTGCAAATCCCCTTTTTCTAAAATTTTGCGCTGCAGCTCCTCATCCGATCGAGCAGCCTGCTTAAACAAGGCTTCGAGGCCCTTCATATCTCCCTCAAGGAGTCGCCGATAAGTTGAATGATCCATACGAAAGCCAAGCTAGAGATCGGGAGTAAAAAAGGTCAATCCTTCACCCTGGAAACCAAAACTGATTCTAGGGGTTCCATCCCCACTCAAACCGCCTAGCCGACTAATCAATTTCAACCTGCGCAAATTCCTCAAGGACACCGCGAGAGATATATTTCAAAGCAGCCTCGCTGGTGGCTTCCAGAATAACGATGGGCGCCGAAGCGGCATCGTGGGCCTCCTTCCAACGCTCAGCGCAAAGACACCAGCGATCCCCCGCTTTAAGTCCCGGAAAGCCGTAGGTCTCCATCGGCGTGCTGAGATCATTCCCGGCGGCTTTCGAATATTCCAGAAATGCCTCAGTGACCTGAATACAAACCGCGTGGCAGCCATGATCCTGCGGACCGGTCTGGCAGCGGCCGTTTCGATGAAAGCCTGTCATCGGCTCCAGACTGCAGGGCTCCAGCACTCCGCCCAGCACATTTTTCTCTTCTTCAATATCCATACCCGACAGATACGAGGCCGCGGGCGTTTCGTCAACCTATGTGCGGTTTGGTGTTTGGCATATGGACTCGGAAGCTGTATGCACTTCACATGTTTCAATACATTGCTCTCGCGGAAGAAAAGAAATGGCAGGCAGGCCCCTATGAAGGCGTCGAGCTGAAACCACTTCACAAGAACGAAACCACTGGCGGAGTTGTCGTGTTGAGAAAGTTCAAGGCCGGCGTCTCGATCCCCGCGCATATCCATCCTGACGCCAACGAATGGGCCTACATCCTTTCAGGGGAATGGGAGGAATCAGACAAGGTCTACACCGAAGGCACGCTCTTCCATGCGCCCAAAGGCGAAGCGCACGGGCCGCATATTGCCAAAACAGAGGTCGTCAGTTTGACTATATTTGATGGGCCGCTGACCGTAGTGGAAGCGTGACTCGGCGAGAATCTAAAACGGATCAGTACTTGCCTCTGGGAGTTCCATCCACACTCACCCCGCCTGGTCCAATAGATAGCTCGGCTCTATGTACGGATAGTCCTCGTCGAATTCGGTTAGCGGTTTCGGGTCTTTGGTAATCGAATGAGGACGGCGTTCATCTCCTAGTTTATCACGCAAACCATCGCCGATCCGGTCGCCCATGGTCTCCATTCGCTGAATGAGGTCCTTCACGATCTTGGGGTGCTGGCTGGCTACATTGTTTTGCTCCGACACATCCTCCGCCAAATTATAAAGTTCGGGACTAGACCTATCGGCATTCCTGCGGTCCTCGATAGCATAGCGTAGTTTCCAATCCCCTACACGCACGGCCTGAAGCTGATCGACCAAGTAGTAGAAAAAGGCATCATGGGGAGACCGGGCTCCGGGCTCACTCTTCCAAATAGCGCTAACATCATGGCCGTCGCGAACTGGATCGTTCCCTAGCGGTTGTCCCAAGATTGAGGCGAAGGTCGGATAGAAATCCATCGCCGTGACCAATTCGCTCGAAACCGACCCCGGCTCGACCTGCCCTGGCCATTTAACGATACAAGGGACGCGCATGCCGCCTTCCCATGTTTGGCCTTTGTTTCCGCGC
Organism: Candidatus Pelagisphaera sp.; assembly: GCA_051275055.1. Classification (GTDB taxonomy): domain Bacteria; phylum Verrucomicrobiota; class Verrucomicrobiia; order Opitutales; family Opitutaceae; genus Pelagisphaera. The sequence goes on along the minus strand of JBNMOQ010000001.1, from coordinate 54,597 downwards.
AATGCGCCATTGCTCCCTCCGTGCTTATCCGCCCGGCTGCCGTTATCGGAGGTGAAAATGACGATCGTGTTTTCTTCCAAGCCCAGTCGCTTCAGCTCTGCGACAATGACCCCAGTACTCCAATCGACCGCCGCTACCGCAGCGCCATAGATTCCATTGCGGGAAGCTTTTAGAAACGGGTCCATCACATAATGAGGGAGGTGAACATGCATATGCGCAAAGTATAGGAAAAAGGGCTGATCTTGGTTTTCCCTGATAAAGGCTACCGCTTCTTCGGTATAGCTCTGTATTAAGGGGGCCTGCTTGGGCTGTTCCGCAATTACTTCTTCATTCCGCAACAAAGGTAAAGGCGGGCTCTTTTTTTTCCGAGGCATAATCGCCATGTCATTGCTGTAAGGAATTCCGTAGTAGGAATCGAATCCATGCCGAGTAGGTAAGTGTTCCAACTGATCTCCCAAGTGCCACTTCCCCACATGGCTAGTCGCGTATCCATGCCACTTCAAATACTCTGGAAGCAACAACTCTCCCGGATGCAAGCCCTCCGCGTATCCAGGAAACAGCACCCAGCTCTTTCGACTCCCGTTAAACACATCGAAACTCACCCTCCCTGGATATCCACCCGTCAACAAAGCTGCCCGCGACGGGGTGCACACTGGGCTCGCAGAATAATAATCCGTAAACCGCATACCATCCTCGGCCAGCTGATCCACATGAGGCGTGTCATTTTTCTCGGACCCGTAACATCCGAGGTCTCCGTATCCAAGATCATCCACATAGATCAGGACTATGTTGGGCTTACTTTCAGCAGCATTCGAATAACTCAAAAGCGTAACCAACGCCAACAGGGAAAAAACGGCATATCTCATAAACGAATAATTCGCTTTCTGTATGAAGCCGCAAGCCTGGTTTCTAAAAGAACCGCAAAAAGCGTTTTAACAAAGGGGATCAATGATCACCTAGTCGTCGAACCTCTTCCGAGTGGCTCAAAAAAAAGGTCAGTGCTTGATTCTTGATCATCGATTGGGCACCCACTTCATGATGTGGGTGGCTACCGCGACGAGCTGATCATCTTGATTCGTTATTTCGATGCTGGCGGACGACCGGGCTGATTCGGTATCGTAGGAATCCACCGTATAGCGGACAGTAATCGTATCATCGATAAAGACAGGCTTGATAAAACGTATCCGGTCATAACCCAGCGATATCGGCGTAGTGTCCTTTTCAGCCACGGAATAGTCTTCTATGATTTGAGAAGAAGCTTTCGACGTATACGCAATTAGCAGAGCGCCGTGTGCAATGCGTTTCCCATAAGTCGACTTTTTCATAAACACCTCATCGACATGATTAGGCGCAAAATCGCCAGACAGCGCAGCGAACTGATTGATATCAGCTTCGCTGACTGTCTTGCTAAACACGACCTCGCTGCCTTTTCGTAGGGGTTTTTTATCGCTCACAAGGGAAAATTGAATACATAGCTCTAAAGGGGTCAATATCCAACTACGCAATAGAGCGAACCCCACTCTTTTCTTTACCAGTCGCCACGAACTACTATTGATCATCTATATTCAAATCACTTACTCCTCCCATACCCCATGAACAGTTCAACCCAGCCCCTCAAACGAATTGGAGCGATTGCAATCGCAATTTCGGCTCTCTTCATTTTCTCCTCATGTTCGGCAGACAAACAATCTTCCGACACTCCTGTCCGGCCGAATATCGTTTTTATAATCGCTGATGACCTGGGTTGGTCGGACGTGGGTTTCCATGGAGGCAATGTACCCACTCCAAACTTACGTAAACTAGCGAGCGAGGGCCTCGAGCTCCGCCAACATTATGTCGCCCCAGTTTGCAGTCCGACACGAGCAGGATTCTTGACCGGGCGTTATTGGAGTCGATTTGGGATAACTACCCCGACCAACGAACTGGGATTGCCGTTTGGAACGGTGACCGTTGCCAAGGCTCTTGCCGAAGCAGGCTACAAAACTGCTATCACTGGCAAATGGCACCTCGGCTCGAAAGCTGAATGGGGACCGAACCATTTTGGGTTCGACCACAGTTACGGCTCGATGGCTGGCGGAGTCACGCCCTGGTCTCATTTCTACAAGAAGGGTCCCTACTCGAAGACTTGGCATCGCAATCAAACGCTCATCAATGAAAAAGGCCACGTCACCGATCTCCTCGCAAACGAGGCGGTCGAGTGGATAGAGAAACAAACCGATGGTAAACCTTTCTTTCTCTACGCACCTTTTACTGCCGTTCACCTTCCCGTTCGCGAACCCCAGGTTTGGTTAGATCGTGTACCGAAGGAGATCACCGGAGAAGTGGCCCGCCACTATGCCGCGAGTATCCTGCATCTCGACGACGCAGTTGGACGCATCGTCGAAGCTGTCGAAAAGGCAGGCAAAGCAGACAATACCTTAATCGTATTCACTAGTGACAACGGAGGCTCCACCGCAGAGAACAATGATACAAAGTATCCAAATATTAATGACGATTGCCCCAACGGTCGCCTGCCCGGTTCAAATCTTCCGCTACGTGGCAAAAAAGGCGATCTCTACGAAGGCGGCACTCGAGTCCCGACAATTATCCGTTGGCCAGGAACGATCGCAGCCGGAACGGCCAACGAAACGCCCGTTCACATTGTCGACTGGATGCCGACGTTTTGCGCCTTAGCCGAATCGGACGCAGATGCCGCTAAGCTAAAATGGGACGGGGCGAATCTCTGGCCAATCCTTTCAGACACCGGTTCCTTTCCCGAACGAAGTCTCTATTCAGCCGGAGTCCATTTCCGTTCACAGGCATTAAGAGACGGGGATTGGAAATTGATCCTATTCAAGTCGAACGACGGCGAAGAAATAAGAACCGAACTCTACAATCTCGCAGAAGATCCAAACGAAGAATACAATTTGGCCGAGTCTCGGACAGACAAACAAGCCGCCCTTCGATCGAAACTCCTCGCAGCAGCCACTAACGATCGCGACGCCGTTGCGATCATCGAGTAAGCAAGTCCAGTAGAGGTCCGCCTTCCCGGAAAGGGGACTTAATTGAGATCGTCTAAAAACCACGCCGCGCTGCGACGTTGCTACGCGAGGGACTCGCGTGGTCTCTGAGGCATAGCCTACGATCACATTGTTCAGTGGCCGTTACCAGAGATTGGCATCAACTTAAGATATCAATAAAACGTCATAGGAAGAGATTGGCCGCAGAAAGGCGCAAAGAAACGCAAAACGATTATAGATATTTCAAAAAACCAAAACCAATCGCTGGATCCAAGGGCATCCGAATTTTAATGATATTCGAACTCGCAAGTTTTGTGCTTTTTGAGCCTTTTTGCGGCCATTATAATTTGGTTTCAGCTAAGTTGAATCCGATGCCCTTACTAAGAGAATACAATGTTTCGATCTCCTCTGGCGTCAGCGAACGATCGAAACAGGATAGTTCGTCAAAATCGCCTACGAAATTTACGCCCAGTCGGATTTGAGCCGATTCCAGATCCCACGTGTATTGCTGCTGCCATCCCTCGACGTTTCCCTGAAGTTCCCCGTTCAAGTAAAGCGACGCTACCGCATCCGTTCCGGGGTTATTGAAACCATCAATCGTAATTACTACGTGAGTCCAACGGTCCCGGTCGAAGGGAGCGTTAACTACCGGAATCAATGGCTTTCCCGCATTCGAAATCTCACTTGGCTTTCGGTTCTCCGGATTCCAAATCGCCTTATCGGGAAATGCTCCCATCCGAAACGGGCGATCATCCGCCCGATCGAAATCCACCCAAATGCCCGCATCCAATGCTGAACGAGACGTCAATTGAAGCGGGTCCGTAAAACCAGGTCTTAGGTCCTCAATCGGCGTAAGCCGCAACCAAAAGGAAACCGTTCCGCTCCAGTTCTGTTTTTCATACGGAAAGTTTCCCTCGAGTTTATAAAACGCCCGCGTCCCGCCAATCCCTTGCGGCGTATTAAATGAGAGACAACGTCCGAATTCGCCACCAGCATCTTTGAAAGTAACCTCCTCCGGCAATCCCGCTCGCGTTTTAAACTCCGGCTTGGAAGCTACAAGTGTATAAAGCTTCGGATCTCCTTTAGCGAAATCCGCTTCAATTCCCTCATCAAAGGAGGCATAAAAAGTAAGTGCTTCGCTAAGTGAAGCTTCATAATTGCTAGACGGAGTGCAGGCAACCAATAGAAATACAATGGTAGCCGAAGTCCAATTCAGGAGAGATTTGAGGTAATCCATACCACAGCCTAGCAGACTCGAAGCGCCAAAGACAATCTTCGTGTAAAACAGCCTAAATAAGCACTACCCCATAATGGATCATGTAGATCAAATTAACTAGAAATCGCCCGAAACCACGCCGCGCTGCGACGTAGCTACGCCGAGAATTCGGCGTGGGGTCTGCAATGGATCGAAAATTTGAGACCTAGCTTGAACACTTCAAAGCTTGCACTAGAGATCCTTAATTTCGTTACTTTTACTTGAGTTGATTCATTTCCCTAGTGGATAGATAAACCAACACATACCCTACCCCCATCATTTTTATGCATCGTTTGCCAAGCACTGCTAAAGCGCTTCTTGTTCTCCTGGGAATTGCTACCCAAGTTCTTGTGGCGGCTGATAGTCCCCAAGCGCCTTCGGAAGCATACGGCTTCCTCGAAAACCACTGCCTCGATTGTCACGACGACTCCGAACTAAAAGGAGGCCTGAATCTCGATACATTGGCATTCGACCTGGAGAACCCAGAAAACTTCGCCCAATGGGTCCTTGTGCATGATCGGGCCGACCACGGCGAAATGCCTCCCAAAAAGAAGCGTCGCCCAAACCCTGAAGAGCTTTCATCCTTTCTCGCTGCGATTGCCGCTCCTTTGGAGAAGACCGACCTACAACGGATCAAACAAAACGGTCGATCTAAAGTCAGGCGTCTCAATCGCTACGAATACGAAAACACTTTGCGACACCTGCTAGACGCGCCTTGGCTCCACGTCGCCAATAGTCTCCCCGAAGATGGCATTGACCACCTTTACAACAAAGTAGGCGAACGACTCGATGTATCGCATGTACAAATGTCGCGCTATTTGGATACAGCCGACTACGCCCTGCGAGCAGCGATCACTGCAGCAGCCTTCCCTTCTGAAACCAAAAAATACTATGCTCGCGAAGAACCGGGTATGATTCGCTACATGCCTTTCCGTTTTGGAAATAAAGCAGCCACTCGCTCTTCGACTCCACTCCTCGACTACGAAACTCAGCCCGAAGTCATACGCGGAAACCAACCCACCTCCGTCGGAGAATCCAATCCGGAACTTCGAGAGAGAGAGGCTTTCGGTTTCGTCAGCGGCACCTACACCGCCACTACCAAATACGACTTCAACCGAATGCAGGTACCCGTCAACGGACGTTACAAGATACGCCTCAAGTCCTACACTTACATGGCCGGCCCCAACGGTAGCAGCAAAGGCGATGACCATGGTCTCACCGGCGGCGAACAAGCCTGGTGGCGCCCCGACCGCAATGTGGCCATGCCTGGCAAACGCAGCGAACCCATCACGCTCTACGCCCTCGCAGAAAGCGGCGAGAGTCGTTGGCTCGCCACTTACGATGCCTTTCCCAAACCGCATGTAACCGAACACGAAATCGTTCTCAAAAAGGGCGAAGGCATTCGTCCTGACGCAGGCCGCCTCGTCCGCACTCGCCCTGGTTGGAAAGGAAATCCAAATGCAACCCGCGAGGGCATTCCTGGCTTCGCTTTAAACTGGTTAGAGGTCGAGGGGCCACTCACCGAACAATGGCCTCCTGAAAGCTATCAGGCTCTCTTTCAAGAAATGCCGTTCGATGTAACCGAAGACTCGTCCGTTCGCGTGCAAAGTAAAGAGCCCCTCACCGATGCCAAACGCCTCCTTCGCTCCTTCATGCAAAAAACCTACCGACGCGATCGCATCACGAAATCTGAACTCGCCCCTTTCCTAGCTATCTACCAAAAGGCGCGTTCTTTCGAACAGGACTTCACCGACTCTATGATTTCCGCCTACACATCAGTTCTCTGCTCGACGGATTTCCTCTACCTCGAGTCTCAAGCTGGACGCTTAGAGAATACCGAGCTCGCTACCCGCCTTTCTTACTTCCTTTGGAATAGCTCGCCCGATGACGCCTTGCTCGAAACGAAAAACCTGAGCCGCAAAACAACCCTTCGAAGCCAAGTTGAACGCCTTCTCGAAGACCCGAAATCCGAACGCTTCATTAACGCTTTCCTCGATTATTGGTTAGACCTCAGAGAAATCAACGCCAACACGCCTGACGCCGATCTGTATCCAGAATACTACCTCGACGACCAACTAACCGAAGCGTCTCTTTTTGAAACCCGTCTCTTTTTCCGCGACCTACTCGACAACGATCTCCCGGTTCGCAATTTAATCGATTCCGATTTCACCTACGTCAACGAACGTCTCGCCCAGCACTACGGTTTACCCTCGTCCGAAGGCGTTAAACTCAAACGAGTCGACTTGCCCAGCGATTCGCCACGCGGCGGTATCTTCACTCAAGCCAGCGTCCTTCGAGTCACCGCCAACGGCACGACCACATCGCCGGTCGTTCGCGGCGCTTGGGTCATGGAACGATTATTGGGAATGGAGATTCCCCCTCCACCTTCTGGATTGGAAGCGATCGAACCGGACACCCGTGGCGCCACCACCATTCGCGAGCAGCTAGCCCTCCATCGCGAAGAACCATCTTGTCATGCCTGCCACGCCAAATTCGACCCTCCTGGTCTGGCCCTAGAGAGTTTTGATGTTTCAGGCGGCTGGCGTGAATGGTACCGAGCAACCGGAAATGTAGGCGAAGAAGTGGATGGATTTGGAAAGAATGGACATCGCTTCATCTACCGTAACGCCCTCCCCGCGGATTCTACAGGCGAGCTCGAAGACGGTCGTACTTTTTCAAATGTAAATGAACTGAAATCCTATCTTCTAACCGACGAGAAACGCATCGCTCGAAACCTCGTCCATCAATTCATCGTCTACGCTACTGGGGCCCCGGTTTCATTCAGCGATCGCTCCGAAGTCGAAAATATCCTCGACCGCAGCCAAAATTCCCAGTACGGTGTTCGCACACTGCTACACGAAGTTACCCAAAGCGACCTCTTCAAAATCAAGTAATATATTTTCACCACCCCGTCATGAATATACTCTCATCATCCAAAGTCCTTAGTCGTCGCCAAATCCTGAAAGGAGCCGGTGTCGCGCTCGCCTTGCCATTCCTCGACGCAATGACGCCCTTTGTTTCGCTCAAAGCCCGTGCCGCCGACTCGAAAGAACCTTCTCCGCGACGCATGCTCGGCATCTGCAATAATCTTGGCCTAATTCCACAGAACTTCTTCCCACAAACATCAGGAAAGAGCTATGAGCTCTCTCCCTATCTCACTGAAATCGCCGCTCTCCGCAACGACTTCACCGTTCTAAGCGGCGTATCGCACCCAGGCGTCGACGGCTCTCATTCATCCGATGTATCCTTTCTCACTGCAGCGCCTCATCCAGGCGGAGGTGGATTTCGAAACACCATTTCGCTCGACCAATATATCGCTCGCGCAATCGGCCATCATACCCGCTTTCCATCACTGACCCTCGGCGTCAATGCAAAGCCAGGCAGGCGCAGCCTTTCGTGGACCGATTCCGGCGTCCTCATTCCCTGTGAAGACAAAGCCTCGCAAGTCTACAGCCAACTCTTCCTCCAAGGAACTCCTGAAGAAATCGAGCGACAAATAATAAAACTCAAACTCGGCGAAAGCATCATGGATACTGTTGCCGATCAATCCAGCTCACTCAATCGACGCTTAGGGAAAAGCGATCGTGAACGTATCGACCAGTACACTACAGCTGTCCGCGAAGTCGAACAACGCATGGTCAAAAGCAGAGAATGGGAACGTCTCCCTAAACCATCGCCCTCGGAAGAGATGCCGTCAGACCCATCGGAGCCAACCGCCTACATGGAGAAGACCAAACTCATGTACCAAATGGCGCGCCTCGCCTTCGAGACCGATTCGACCAGAAGCATAACCCTTTTGCTCGACAGTAACAACTCGCCGACAATCGACGTCCCTGGAACCGATATAACCGATGGCTACCACAACCTCTCGCATCACGGTAAAAGCGACAAAAAGCTCGCCCAGCTAGATGCGATCGACCGCTCGCATATGCGACTCCTCGGTCAACTCATGGAAGACATGAAGCAATCCCAGGAAGGACAATCGAATCTTCTAGACCAAACGGCGATTATCTACGGCAGCAATTTCGGCGATGCCAGCAAGCACACGACCGACAACATGCCAGTCCTCCTTGCAGGCGGCGGATTCAAACACGGTCAACACCTCGCCTTCGATCGCGAGAACAACTACCCACTTCCCAACCTCTTTGTCAGCATGCTCCAAAAAATGGGCATCGAAACCGATAGCTTCGCTACCTCGACCGGCACCATGACCGGCTTGAGCTGATCGCTCTTTTCCAATTTAAGATCCCTCCCACAACGTCAATACGCAGTAGACTAAGCGATTGTTAAATAATTCCGATTACGTTTTCGCGCAGGGGGCGTCGCTTGCGGATTTTTAAAAAAGCTCAAAGTCTCTAAGACTGTTACGAACATTTCAGAGGAAAACATCGGCCGCAAAAAGCGCACACCAAACCTGCTACCGAGATCCTATCTGAGCCAATAACTCCTCAACGCTACGTTTCAACTGAGGATCGATCCCCCTCGCTTTATAAGCGGGTGGATTCTCGACGAGAATATCCGGGACAGCTGGATTGTTTTCCATTCCCATTTCCGATTCTTTCACGAACCAACCTCTGCGCGGCATCCGAACATAAGAACCGTCAACCAAGCCATAGCTACCCGTCGAAATCACCGCTCCAAATGTCGGTTGCCCAACGAGTGTGCCTAAGTTTAACGCCTTGTAAGCATGGGAAAAGATTTCCGCGTTGCTGTAACTCGCTTCGTTGCACAATGCAATCGACGGCTTGGTCGAGTACGCCATGGGAAGCCGTTCGCTAAATGGGTAGGTATCCTTAAATTTCGCATGTTCTTCATCTAAGTTATCCGTGGCCCCACGAGGAACGGTGTACGAATGTTGTTTCACGTTCAAAACGCTCATTAGGTAGTCCGTCGTCCAGCCACCGCCATTGTAGCGAACATCGATTACGATTCCTTCTTTCCCATATCCAGCTGCCACGAGTTCGGTTTCAAATCGCTCGAAGGCCTCCCAACCCATCGCTCGGATATGCAGGTAGCCTAAACGTCCTCCGGAATAATCGTCTACTAATTTTCGACGACCTTCGACCCAGGCATCGTAATTCTCATCGCTCAACGAACCCGTTGGCCAAACGATACTCTCGAATAAATTCTCTCCTCTCCGCACTTGGAGTAGCGTCTCCGAGTCTACCTTATCGGCAAACAAAGAAAACACATTCACTTGATTCGTAATCTGTACTCGATTCACAGATACAATGACATCGCCGACTTCTACTGAATCTAGCGCTTTAGACAAAGGACCGTTGGGCACGATATGAGTGATCTTGAAACCGCCTTCAACCATTTCTCCCTCCATCCCAACCAATCCGGTTTTCTGAGTCTGGGTCTCTTTAGGGTTATCGATATTTCGCATCCCCATATGGCTCGCATTCAACTGCCCCAGCATAAGATTGAAGGTATATTGAAAGTCCTCCTTAGTAGAGGCCTGTTTTGCCAGTGGGAGATATTTGTCTCTCAACGCTGCAAAATCCCGCCCATGAAACCCAGGATCATAAAATCCGCGATTCAAAGCACGCCAAGCGTCATGATAGATCTGTTCCTGCTCTCCCGCACTTTCTATTTGGATACGCGATGAGACGGACAGTTTCTCCACTTTATCATCTTTTGTGATGACCCGTCGAACAAGCCCTCCTTTGGTCAAGCAATAGACATGGCTACCCGACTCAGTCAGCTGCAAGGACCTTGGACCGCTATCGTCACTAATCACCTCCTTTAGATCCTCTCCATCCCAGCGAATTTTATAAAGATTCCTATCGTTCGAATAGTTCATTCGCCCAGGACCGCCAATCGAGAAGTAGATCATTTCGCCATCCTTATCGAAAACAAATTCCCCTTCGTTACCAGGCATCGCCGTGACCTGCCTTAGCCTTAAGTACATTCGGTCAAAATCAATCTGCACTTCAGAAACGGAATCTTTCTCTTCCGCCTCATCGTCGCTTTTCTCGTCCGATTCATTACTTGTCACTTCATCCGTGGAGTCCTTCTTCTCGCTAGAGTCTTTGCTTCCCGCCTTTTTATTCTCGTCTTTCTTCTCCTCCTTTTGGGCTCGCTCGCGCTCCCATTGCTCGTCGGATTTTTCCCAATCCGATTTCTTCAACCAAACAAACCATACATCGCCATCCCCGTTGTTGCGCTCCGAAAGAAATCCTAACTTGCTTCCATCCTGGCTCCACTTCGGATTCTCGTCGCTACCGGGATGCATGGATACATTAACCGGTTCCTGGCTATCATCCGCTGCATGGATAAAAATCTCAGAATTGTAATTCAGGTCGTTCTGAGCGTAGGCAAGCCACCGACTATCCGGCGACCAGCTTAGGTCAAAGGGTTTAGCCCAACCGTCCAACAGTGGTACCGAGTTGGATAGTTCCCCACCCTCATCGATATCGGCAGAAATGAGTTTTCCGTTATCGACCAAATAGACGATCCGTTTCCCATTTGGAGCCAGCAGTGGTTCAAACTCGTCTTCCGGCGTCTCCGTCAATCGACGAGTTCGCGTCTTGAGCGTTCGAAACAAATCCTTTTCGTCTTCATCGTCCGACTCGGTGAGATAAAGGTCATTCTGACCTGCCTCGTCCGAAACGAAGAGGATCGCGTTATCGTTCAGCCATATTACGTCACGCTCTCTCGAAGAGCTATTCGTTATGCGAACACTCCGATCATCATCCTTGTCGTTCCTCGTAACGAAGATATCTCCACGAATCGAATACGCAGTTAATTTGCCATTAGGCGAAATCGCGAATTCCGACGCTTCATCCTTCATCGTCTCAGCGACAACAGGATCGAATCGAAAGTCAGTCGATAAAGATACGTCAAACGGCTCGCCAGACTTCTTGCCGATTTTAAGGAGCGATACTTCATCTCCATGTTGGTAAACGATTCGCTTTGTTTCGCGACTCAGGTCGAACGTATTTACCCCAAAATTATCCTCGAAAGTAACCTGACGCACCGAACCACGAAGATTGGTTTGAAACACATTGTACTTACCCTCCCTGGCCGAAATGAAGAGCAAGGTGGAATCATCCAGCCATTTTGGCAAAAAATCGTTTCCGTCAAAATCGGTAAGCTGCGAATATTCTCCGCTCACTGTATCGAATATCCAAATATCCCGATTAGCTTGGCCGCGGTACGCCTCCCGCTCGATACGGCAGGTCCCTCGAACGAAAGCGATTTTGGATCCATCAGGAGAAACGACGGGATCGAATCCCAAGGCATCCATGAATCGGGTTGGCGTTCCGCCCTGCGGATCAACTCGATAGATCTCATACTCCCTTTCCACCTGAGCATACACACGCTTGCTCAAAAACAACATCGACCCATCAGAATTGTAGCTCGATAGAACGTCGGTCGCAGAATGATGCGTATGGCGAATAGGCGTCCCACCCTCGCTAGCCATAGAAAAGATGTCGCTACTTCCATACCGGTCGCTCTGAAAGGCGATACGCTTGCCATCCGAGCTCCATCGAGGATTCGAATCGTAGCCTTCATGCACCGTCAGGCGATAAGGACGCCCGCCTTCGGACGACACCATCCAGATGTCACCCTGATAACAAAAAGCGACCTGACTGCCATCAGGGCTAATCACCGGCTGAAGCATGTACGAAAAAGCCGAACTAGAAAACAGGAGAAAAACGAACGAAAACAGGCGGAGGAATGTCATATTGATCGAGGGGTAAAAGTCCCTCAATGAGACATTAGAAAATCAGACAAAACAACCGCAAATTTCAGATCCGCAATTCCAGTCCTCATCACAGCTGACTCACTCGATCAAAATCTCCAGTCCCGACATGCAATGCATGGCTGCTGCCAAGCAAAGCCCCTGAAAGCGAACCTAACTTGCTTTCGACGATAACTTAGACAAGTTCACGTTCTCTCAAATGAAACACGCCTTTGCCCTACTATCGATTTGCCTCGTTCTAAATAGCGAGGCCCGGACCGAAACCGACAATTGGACCTCCCTCTTCAACGGTCGCGACCTATCCCAGTGGCATACCAATCGAGCGGAAGGTTCCTTCTCTGTCGAAGACGGTTTATTGGTAGCCAAAAGCATAGATATGAGATCCCACCTGTTCTACATCGGACAAGGGCAGAACCTAGTTGCTTTCAAAAACTTCGAACTGGTAGTCGTGGCAAAAGGAGCCGCCGAATCCAATTCCGGAATCTTCATCCATACAGACTACGGCCTTCGCGACGAGAAAGGTCACCTTGCCAATGGATATGAGCTAAATCTGAATACAAGTAAGAGCGTCACTCGAAAAACAGGTAGCCTTTACGACGTGGTCGACTTAACGGAACAACCACTCGATGATATGCAGTGGTTCGAAACCCGAATACGCGTAAATGAAAATCGAATTCAAGTCTGGCTCAACGGCAAGCAGGTCATTGACTATCGAGAACCTCCAAACCCTAAACGCAAAGAAAGTCGCAAAGGACGCCTCCTCAACCCAAATGGCGGAGCCATCGCCCTCCAAGCTCATGACCCAGACAGCACATGGTACTTCAAAGAGATACGCATCAGGCGACTAAACGATTAATCAATCCTGCCAACGTCAATCAATTCCAGCTACAAACTTAACCAAACGTAATGAAACCCACTTTACTCCTATCCCTAATCATCGTCCTGCCCTCAGCTCTGCTCGCTCAAAGGGTCGACATCATCGACTATGCAAAAGGCGCGAAACACGAAGCAGCCAATGCGGCCTTGGCTCCTGTCGAAAAAGGCGAGAAACGCGTCGTATTCATGGGCGACTCCATCACAGCCGGATGGGCAAAGAAGCGTCCTGTGTTTTTCGCCGACAACCATTACATCGGGCGTGGAATCAGCGGTCAGGTAACCCATCAAATGCTCCTGCGCTTTCGAGCCGACGTGATCGATCTCAAACCTCGAGCCGTGGTCATCCTCGCAGGAACCAACGACATCGCCCAGAATTCTGGTCCGGCTACACTTGAGACCATCGCAGGCAATATCAAAAACATGGCCGAGCTCGCCCAGCAAAACGGCATCACCCCAATTCTCTGCTCAGTACTCCCGGCCAAAGATTTCCCCTGGAGAGCCGACAAAAACCCTTTGATTCACGTCCCCAAGCTCAACGCTCTAATCAAAGCATACGCAGCTGCGAACCATATCGCCTACGTCGACTACTACTCCGCAATGGAAGACGGCAATGGTGGCATGAAAGTCCCCGAGCACACTGCCGCCACCGACCTCGTCCACCCCAACGAAGCCGGTTTTTCAGTTATGGAAAGCATCCTGAAACCAATTATCGACAAAGCATTGAGACATAACTGATTCCACAAAGCCAGAGCTCAGAACAACCTGCAAATCGATTGAAAACCAAAGAATGAAAACACTACTTCTAACCCTTTCAGTTTTCGCCTTCTTCTCAGGTCCAATTATCGGTCAAGAAGCGAAACGTGAAATGGCTGCGGGAGTATCGATCCAACAAGACCTATTCAACAGCCAGTTAGTGCCAAGCGCTTCTTGCTTTCGTATTCCATCGTTGGTTACCGCTCCAAACGGCGATTTAATAGCAGCTATTGATGAGCGCGTTGAATCCTGTAAAGACTTAGGCAAGAATCGAGATATCAACATTGTGATTCGTCGTAGCCATGACAATGGAGACACATGGTCCAAAATAGAAACCGTAGTCGACTTTCCTTTCGGAATATCAGCTTCCGATCCGTCCATGATCGTAGACCGCGAGACGAGCGAAATCCTATTGTTCTACAATTATATGGATTTGGAGAACGAGTTGGGGATCTACTACCTGCACGTAACTCGAAGCTCGGACAATGGCCGATCATGGAGCAAACCTGAAGACATCACTTCCCAGATAACAAAACCCGAATGGACAACGGATTTTAAATTCATCACATCGGGACGCGGTATTCAGACTCAATCAGGACTTCTATTGCACACGATGGTGAACCTTCAAAGCGGCCTACACGTCTTCGGCAGCAGAAACCACGGAAAATCCTGGTTCTTCATTGATACCCCAATATTGCCGGGCAATGAATCGAAAGTTATAGAACTGGCCGACGGGACATGGATGATCAATAGTCGGCTAAACGGTCCCGGTATGCGCCATTCACATACTTCGAGCAATCAAGGTGAAACATGGAATTCGAAACCCGAACCCTCCCTGATTGATCCAGGATGTAATGCCAGTATCATTCGCTACACTTCGACCAAGGATGGATTCGCCAAAAATCGACTCCTCTTCTCTAACGCCAATAAGTCCGATAGCCGGGGAAACATGACCGTTCGTCTAAGCTACGATGAAGGCAACACCTGGACTGAAGGAAAAACCATCTACTCCGGTCGATCCGCCTACTCATCGCTAACCGTACTTAACAACGGAGACATCGGTCTATTCTTCGAGAAAGATGGATACAAAGAAAATGTATTCGTCCGCTTCACCCTGGATTGGCTGACAAATGGAGAGGATCAACTAGAAAAGCCGATTCAGCATTGAAACAATGCGTCCACGCCGCGCTGCGACGTAGCTACGCGAGGGACTCGCGTGGTATCCGTAGTGCAAAAACGGGCAAGTCGATCCCTACAACCTAACCGGAGCTCCCTTCTTCAGTGACTCCTCCATTGCCTCAGCAATCAGAAAGTTTAACCGCGATTGTTCGTGAGTAACTGGAGACGGCGAGCGTTCAGCAACGCATCGCCCAAAGGCTAATAGTTCGTCGTTGTAAGCGACGCGGTATCGCTGCGGGAACGAAAAAGGAATCGGTGATCCCTGAGCTCCACCATCAGACGAGCGAAGCAATGAATCCGATGTCGGATTCCGAACCTCATACATACCTTCGCTGCCCAACGCTTCCAATCGTTGATCGTATCCATAATTCGAACGTCGGCTTACCTCGATCGATCCGATCGCCCCTGAAGCGAATTTCATGGAAACTAAAACCGTATCGACATCGTCAATCGCAGCGATTTCCGGAATGAAACAATGGGCATGCGTATGCACCTCGACAGGATACTCATCGAGAACCTGGCAAATCATATCTAAGTCATGAACTAGACAGTCGTGAAAAATCCCACAGGACGTCTTCAAATAATCAATACTCGGCATCGGCGAATCCCGTGAGGTCGATCGAACGAATTGCACCTCCCCTAGTTTCCCTGACCGAGCTGCCTGAATTAATTCGCCAAAAGCCGGGTCGAATCGGCGCTGAAACGCGAGAAACAATATCTTCCCACCTTCCTCGGCCAATTGGTAGCATTCGTCGATTTGGTCGATATCGACGCCCAATGGCTTTTCAGCGAACACATCCTTTCCGCTCAACAATGCTCGTTTCACATAATCATAGTGAGTCAATGTTGGCGTTCCCACCAACACCGCGTTGATCTCCGGATCATCCAGCGCCGATTGGAAATCCGAAGTCGCTCGACAATTGAGCTCTTTCGCGAATTCCTCCGCCTTCTCGATATCGGCATCCACGAGGCATTTCAAATTGATCCCGTCTGCTTTAAACGCATTTCGCGCATGAATTGATCCAACCCGCCCCAAGCCCACTACTGCTAGATTAACGTCCATCTGACTACGTTGAAGACCATCGATCAGAAAATCGATCCTGAATTGCCATTACCGTGAAAGTATCAGCTTCTTAGAGACAATTAAATAAGTCCGTTTCCTTCGAACAGAT
The DNA here is from genome assembly GCA_051275055.1 of Candidatus Pelagisphaera sp. Taxonomy (GTDB): domain Bacteria; phylum Verrucomicrobiota; class Verrucomicrobiia; order Opitutales; family Opitutaceae; genus Pelagisphaera. The sequence goes on along the minus strand of JBNMOQ010000001.1, from coordinate 38,652 downwards.
CAACTGTAGGGCGGGTCGCTGACCCGCCGATTAGGATGAGATGTCGCCTCCTCCTTCGCGTAAAGCTTCGGCGGGACGCGGTCAGCGAGACGACCTACAAAATGAATTCCAACAGCTTCTTACAGACAGGCCAAACGCTCATGTTTCCGATTGCATTGGCTCAAACCCAGCAACAAGGTCGCCCCATGCCCTCGAGAATCACTATTCTTTCAACTTTATTCGCGCTTTTAACCGTAAGTTCGTCCCTAGCGGAGGGCAGACCAAACATCGTCCTCATTCTCGCGGACGACATGGGCTACGGCGACATCGGTGCCTACAACCCGGAATCGAAGATTGCGACTCCTCATATCGATGAGCTAGCAGCAACTGGGATGCGCTTTACGGATGCACACTCCGGCGGCTCCACATGCGTCCCCTCGCGATACGCGCTGCTAACTGGACGTTTCGCCATTCGAGCCAAACTCGATGCAAAACGAAATCCAACCATCGAGAAAGGCCGCGTTACCATCGCTTCACTCCTCCAAGAAAATGGCTATGCCACTTCAATGGTAGGAAAATGGCACGAAGGTTTTGAAAAAACCAATGGCGAATTCGACTACGACAAACCAATCCTCGGCGGTCCCGCCGACCGAGGATTCGATAGCTTCTTCGGCATGCACGCCTCGTTGGACATCCCTCCCTTTTTCTACATCCGCGATCGAACTCCGACCGCCGCGCCAACCAATCATATTGAAGCCGGTACCAGCGAAGGCGGACCGGAAGGCTGGACCCGCATCCAAGGCGCATTCTGGCGCGAAGGACCCATAGCCCCAGACTTTGTGATAGAAGACGTAACGCCTCGCTTCAAACGAGAAGCCGTCAAAGTCATTCGAAACCACGCAGAAACGAAAACTGGAAAGCCGCTTTTCCTCTACCTCGCTCTCCCCTCCCCGCATACGCCCTGGGTTCCTACCGAAGAATGGGCTGGCAAGAGCGGAGCCGGCATGTACGGCGATTTTGTGATGCAAGTCGACGGCGTCGTCGGATCGGTTGTTTCCGCTCTAAAAACAGCAGACATGGCCGATGACACGCTCATACTCTTCAGCAGTGACAACGGCCCCGTATGGTACGACAAAGACGTTGAGAAATTCGGCCACGATGCGACCGGAGTTCTTAGAGGCATGAAAGGAGACGCCTGGGAAGGCGGTCACCGAATGCCCTTTATCGCCCGATGGCCAGATGGGATCCAAGCAGGCGCAACCAACAATCATCTCGTCTCATTTGCCGACGTCCTTGCCACCTTTGCCGAACTTGTCGGTTCTTCGCCAATCCCCAAAGGATCCGGAGAAGACAGTGTCAGCTTTTTTTCAGCCCTAACCAACCAACAAGCCGGTTCAGTGAAACGCCCAGCAATTATTCACGGTTCAAACGCCATTCGCGATGGTGATTGGAAACTGATTACGCACCTCGGTTCCGGTGGATTTAGCCAACCACGAAGAGTCGCCCCTAAAAAAGGTTCGAAGCTAACCGGACAACTCTACAATCTCCGCGAAGACGTCGGCGAAACAAACAATCGGTACCTCGAATATCCAGAACTTGTAGAGCGCCTACACGCCAAACTCAAAAAGGAATCAGGCAAGTAGAGAATACTCAGAGACCTTCAAAAGGTAGCGACCGATCGGAGATATGCCGCTACCCAAATTAGCAACGAAGCAAGTAAATCGCTCCTTATAGCTCAACTGGTTTATAAACTCAGCGATCGCCGTAAATCGGCGCCTTCCAATCTTCGGGCAATTTCCCTTGCGGGCGTACGCCGTGAGCATTCGCGGCGATTCGATGATCCACAGGTTGAAGCAAAGGCAATGCATCCGGCAGGTGCTTGATTTCGAAATCCTTGTATTCAACTTTCATGGGCGGGCCAACGTGGACTTGCACCGCTAGCACGCCTTCCAAAGCACGGCCATCTTCATCGAAATCGATTAGATCTGCGGTTTTGTGACCATTGATCCAGTGTTGATGATGATTCCCACGTACAAGTACTCGATACTCATGCCACTCATCAGCAGCGAATTCTTTGACAGGCATCTCTTCAATAACCCAAGGCTGACCGTCCGAATCGACAATTACCTTTTCCCCTGTATGGGACAAGATCCTACGTTCTCTTTCTTCGTAAAGCATACCGTTATACTGCGGCGCTTTCGTAACGACATCGCACTGGTATCCAGAAACTACATCCAAACCAATTTCTGGGCGCGACTGACCCCGATACTGAATTCCGCTATTGCCGACTGAATCGATTTTCACTTTTACGCGTAGATCGAAATTCCGTACGGTGGATCCAGTCCAGGTAAGAAACTGATTCATCTTCAAAGAACCATCCGTCACACCAGTAAGAACGCCGTCCTTTACCGACCAATGCTTCGGATCGCCCGACCACCCGTTCAGCCGATTTCCACTGAACAGCTTAACCCATCCATCATTACCCGGTTTAACGGTCACCGCTGCCGAAGCCTCTGGATGCGGTGCAGTCGATAACGTGAATTCAGCATTCGGCGCATGTAACGGTCCGCCATATTCAGTTACTCGATTATTCGTGCGAGCACGCATGTTCTGCAAAGTTTTCGCATACTCGGGGTTATCGGCAAGGTTTACGAGTTCGTCAGGATCATTCTTCAGGTCATGAAGAAACTCGTAGTTATCATGATCTAAATAGCGTACATATTTAAACTGCTCATTGCGAATTCCCTCAAAGGCCGGAATACGCTGACGAACGGCAAAATGCTCGTGAAAGGTCTCCATTCGCCAATCATCAGGCTTTCCACGTTCAACAACGGGTTTCAAACTCTGCCCTTGATAACGGCTTGGCACCTCCACTCCGGCCCAATCCAAAAACGTCGACGGGAAATCTAGATTGAGAGCCAGCGCGTCAGTAACCTGTCCACGCTGCGAGCGCTTGACCCGAGGATCGTACACCACCAAGGGTACCCGGATCGACTCATCATAGTGAGACCATTTACCCGCAAATCCTCTATTCCCCATGTGGTAGCCGTTGTCTGCTGAATACACGATAATCGTATTGTCGGCGAGACCAGCCTCTTCCAACGCTTCGACAAAACGTCCGATCGCGCCATCGATTCCACTAACCATCCGATAGTAGGCACGCATGTTGGTTTCATATTTTTCCGGTGTATTCCAGCGCCAGAAAAAGCGTTCGCGATTGATCGTCGTTTGCAAAAAATCTGGCTGCTCCTCAAAGATGGCAGGATCGCTTAATCTTGGGGGAGCGATCTCGATGTCTTCGTACATTCCATCAACCGCACGAGGCCAAGGAAAGTGACCAATGCCTGGCCTCCTATCTGCATCCTCAGCATGGCAGGCATTGAACCACATGTTCAGAGCAAAGGGCTGGTCTTTTGGTTGCGATTTCAAGAATTCAATCCCCTTGTCTACGATCAATTCTGTTTCATGCCTCAAACTTCCATCCGGCATTTCCTTATAAAACGGCCGACGAAAAATGGCTTCAAACTCGTCGAAGTGCTCCTCCTCCTTAAAGTCCTTAGGCATCTTAGCATGCCATTTTCCGAAGTATCCTGTCCGATAACCATTCTCGCGAAGAATATCTGAATACAAGGTCTCAACCGCATCCGGACGTGCCTGGTCCGCATTTCCCGGCATGCCGTAACTCCGACCAACCAATCCCGATAGGATCGTTGTGCGACTCACCCAGCAAATCGGTTGGCTTACGAACGCATTGCGAAACAACGTCCCCTGCTCCGCCAGCGAATCGATATTCGGCGTTTGAACGACCTCATTGCCATAACAGCCGAGCGTGCTCGTCGTTTGGTCGTCGGCAAAGAAAAAGACGATGTTCGGTCGCTCATCGCCACGAAGGCAAGCGGTCAAAGTAATAAACAACGAAGTAGCAGCTAATAAACGTTTCATAAAAGAGGTATAGGGTTGAACGCCAAATCAATCAGCTAAGAGCTCCTTTAAGAAGCCAAAAATGCATGAGACCTCTCTCAGCGGTGCGTTTAAAAGTGTAACTTGGTAGGGCTGACTGGGACAGTCAGCCCTCCGACTATCGAATAAATGCCTCACGCAAAGCCGCTAAGACGCAAAGTCATTGGAGATCCCACGTCGAGGTCTCGCCGTAGCTACTCCGACACGTCGGGGTGGTTTCCAGTTGGTCTAACCGTATTCAAATCCCCTTAGCGTCTTTGCGGCTTAGCGTGAGTCCTGACACTTGAAATCCTCAATCTTCATTCCCGATTTTCCACAAATGGTATCAAGCCAATACATGGGCAGGCAGCCCTACCTCGGCAGAATAAGACAACCCTACCACAACGACAACCCCCTACGGTCGCTCGAAAAGTTGGCCAACAGATCGCTTTGGCGTCCTGGTCAACTTCCTCATCAACGAAAACGAAACTTCCGGAACCTCATACCGATTTCCGATCTTATCTAGCATAGCCAACCACAACTTGGCTGTCATCTCCGAGTCATACAAAGCACGGTGAAAAACCCCATCAGCCGGTATATTCATGTAATTCACCAAACTACCCAATTTGTGATTTGGAGCCTCTTGATACAATCGACGAGCTGCCAGCATAGAACACGCAAATTGACCGTTTCGCTCTTCCGAGACCATAGCCAATTCCGAATCCAGGAACCGCTGGTCGAACGAAGCGTTATGAGCGACCAAATTGTAATCGCCGATGAAATCCGAAAAACGCCGCATCACCTCTCCGCATGGCCGAGCCGAATAAAGCATTCGGTTCGTTATCCCCGTGTAGTCTTCAATAAATCCGCTGATCGGCCGCCCGGGATTCATCAATTCCTGAAAACGATCCGTCACGCGTCCATTCTCGATCCGCACCGCGCCGATCTCGATTGCGCGATCTCCCATATTCGGAGAGAGACCCGTCGTTTCGAAATCCAACACAATTACTGTATCCGCTTTGCTCATAACGTTCGAAATCAATTCACTCTTCTAAGAGACTATTAAATAAGTCGAAGATGCTCTACTGCCTAATTGTAAGAGCGGGTTTACCCCGCGATAATGCGTGTCTATACCAAAAAATGAAGAATCGTGGGATAGACCCGCTCCTACACTGACTTATTTGACAGTCTGATAGATCGTCGTCAATATTCAACTACTCGATTAACAATCGCTAGTTCTCCATATTTCCCGGCAAGATCATCAGTTCGATATTTCGAAAGTCAACCGGATGGCTTTCTCCCTGCAAGGCGATGTATCCGTCTTTTAAAATTGTCCCCGTTGACAGTGGGTAACCATCAGGAAGCAAATAAAAATCGTCGATCTGAGGGTCTCGGTAGCGAAGCACTTCTACGCCATCGATTTTATGAATGACCAATTCGCTGCCATGAACTTCAATCTCAATCTGAACCCACTCGCCCGGTAAACGGGCTTCCGCATCCGTCCATGTCATATGCTCGCGCTGAAGCGTACCGTCCTCCAAGACAACGCTCGTACCTGGTGTAGCGATATTCATAGTCGTTCTCCCACTAAAATCGCCCTCGCCTTCAGCTAAAAACTGGGCCTCAACGCTCACAGGGAACCGCTGATCCAATCCCATCGACTCGGCTGACTGAGAGTGAAACATCACTCCACTATTCAATTCCGTAAAACCCTTCGATCCCGGAACGCGCTTTCCGTAAAACCGATACTCCAACCGAAGCCGATAGTGAGACAATTTCTCGTTGTAGTAGATATGCGCATACTCATCGTCGAACTTCTCGTACTCGGAGTAGTCCACGCGCATAATACCATCTTCGACGACGAAAGTATTCTTGTAGTTTTCGCCAAGCGGGAAACCACAGATTTTGATGGTCCAACCCGAAAGATCTTCACCATTGAAAATGGAAGTCCATTCGTTTTGGGCAGGTTCTTTACAGCCTACAGAAGAAAGAAGGATCACGATTACGGGAAGAAGCAATAACCTCATTGGAAAGCTCTAAGCGCTGTCCCTGAAAATGCGATGCTTTAACCGAGTTTCCGCAGATTAACTGATAACTGGAATTTGGAGACTGTCCCACCGGTTGATGCAGGAGCGGGTTTATCCCGCGATAGTCCAAATTTACCCAAGTTAGAAACTCGAAATCACGGTACACGCTTAGTACAGGTTAGAAATAGGACGTTTCCTGACTCATCGGGCAATTTTCAGCGCCCACATAAAATCGCGCTTATCCCGAACTATTCAGCGAACCCTACTTCATTGATCATCAAAGGCCGTACCTTCTCCCACCATTGTTCGTAGGCAGTCGCCATTTGCTGGAGGATCTCTGGATGCTCTGCACCGACGTCGCGATCCTGTCCGGGATCGCTTTCCAGATTGTAAAGCATCCACTTTCCTCGAGGCGTTTGAGCGTAGTTGCGATCTGGATATTTCGTATACAGTAATTTGTCTCCAGCAACCGCTTTTCTGAAAACTTTGCATTCCCCATCGCAGCCCAGACCACAAGTACCACTTTGTAAAAGATGCCATTTCCGCCAGCGGATACCGCTATTCACATGTCGATGAGCATCGGCAAATCCATTCTCCCAACGCGAAGAATGCTGAAACAGCATCCGATCAGGCAATTCTGAATCCGGATCCGACAATCGTTTAGCTAGACTGACCCCTTCGATTCGATTCTCCAACTCCTCCGACAACTTAGCCCCCGCTAAATCCGCCAAGGTCGGCAGAACATCTACATGCCCCGTCAAAGCATCCTCGTCCCGAGGATTAAAAACATCCGGCCACCGCCAAAAGCTGAACGCTCGAGTGCCGCCTCGCCAGATAGTGCCCTTACAACCTCGCATACCGGCATTGTACGTATCCACGCCAAACGTACCGCCATTGTCATTCATAAATACGACTAATGTATCTTCGGACAATTTTAGCGCATCCAAGCGATCGAGTAATCGACCAAGATTCCAGTCAAGGTTGGCTAGCATGCCATAGTAGTTCGCATGCTCTCCTCCCTGCTCTTGGTAAGGAGCGGCATACTTCTCCGGCACTACCAACGGACCATGGGCATTATAAGTCGCTAGATAACAGAAAAAAGGAGGTTCCTCGCTTCCCCGCTTTTCGATCCACTGCATCGCTTCGTCGAAAAATATGTCCGTCCGGTATCCCTTGGAACTGAATGGTTCGCCATTGCGCAAAAGCTCCGGGTCGTAATGGGAACGTTGGTTGTCATCGGGGACGGTCAAACTGGAGTCAAAACCTCGTTGATCCGGCCTGTACCCATCCGACTGACCCAAATGCCATTTGCCAAACAGCGCGGTCGCGTAACCTGCCTCGCTCAATACCTGTGGCAAGGTCGTCATCTCCCGGTTCATGAGCCGCCGCGGCATCAAGGTATGGGTGACGCCCGAATTAAGCTCCTGCATGCCCGTCATCAGGGCCGCCCGTGTGGGCGCGCAAGTCGGGCTGACACTGAAGTCCGTTAACCTAACGGATTCGTCATGAAGTCGATCCATGTTCGGAGTTTCGAGAAATGGATGCCCATGCCGCCCAATCTCGCCGTATCCCTGGTCGTCAGTTAGGACTACGATAATATTTGGCCGAGCGAATATCGATTCCGTCAAGGAAGCCAAGAGCAAGACACACAGGATCGAATAGGGATATTTCATAAAGAGTCAGATTAAATCAACGCGCTGACCGCTTTATTCCAGTAACGCTTTTGGCGGTCCATTCGTTCACCATATTTTTTCCGGTCAGATATTTATGTTTCACCAAAAACGCATCCGTTTTGCGAAGTACATCCTCGAACATCTCTCGGCCTCCTTTGCTGATGTGAAAAAATCCGTGAGTTTGACCGTCATAGATATGCGTTTCGCATTCGTTACCAGCGTTCACCATTTTTCGTTGAAACGCGTTGATCGTGGATACGGGAACGTGTTGATCGTTCGATCCGAAGAACGCAATAAGCGGTGGGAGTCCTGAGCGAATGTTATGAAATGGTGAAATGTCTTTCCAATAGTCGACAACACGGCCGTGCCCGTATCCACCAGGGCCATTATCATAAACGGGGTTAAGTAGCACAAGGGCGTTAGGTACGCGCGATACGGTATCGCCTGGGGACGAATCGATTTTCGAACACATCGCCAAGGCCACCGCCACGTGGCCTCCCGCAGACCCGCCCCCTACAATTATTTTATCGGGATCGATTCCGATTTCGTTAGCATGCTCACGAACATAACGAATCGCTTCTCCACCATCCTCGACGCATTGCCTAGGATCGGTTCCATGGCTCTTCTTCGTTCGATATTGCGCTGAAATCGCAACCATTCCCCTCGAAGCGAAATATTCCGCGTATCCAAAAAATTGACTCGTATTACCCCCGCTCCAGCCACCACCAAAGAAGAAAACGACACAGGCTCTTTCATCGGATGATTTATGACCCTCTGGAAAGAACAAATCCAATTTCAAAGGTTCGCCCTCCGAAGGCTCGTAGAATTGCACGATCTCATCAGGCTTGCACCCAAGGGACATCGGATACTTTTCCACGCCGCGAGCACTGAAAGAGAAACCTGAAACTGCGACCAGAAGGAATAGTGTAAATTGAACGTTCTTCATTATTTAGGTTTCCTATTCAGAATCATTTCTGCGCCTAAACGCGAGCTTCGTTAAATGACATCTAATAGACCGACCCTTCGTTTTCGAGTGGCCCTCTGGGCGAAATAATCTATCCCTACATTCCTCATTATCCATCATAACTAACATTTCCCTACACACAAACACCCCAATCAACTTATGAAACGAACACTTCTCGCTCTCCTTCTACTAGGGACCATCGCTGGTCATTCAGCGACCGCAGCTCAGCCCAAGCAGCCCAATATCGTTGTCTTCCTCGTAGACGACATGGGCGTCATGGACACCTCCGTTCCATTCCTCACTGACAAAGACGGCAAACCGGTACGCCATCCCCTCAACGACTGGTACCGGACTCCCAATATGGAGCGTCTCGCAGACCGCGGGATTCGCTTCAACAATTTCTATGCGATGAGCGTCTGCTCGCCGACACGCATCTCGATCATGACGGGCCAGAATTCTTCGCGCCACCACGCCACCAATTGGATCAATCCCTGGCAAAACAACGCCGGCACCCTCGGTCCATCCGATTGGCGATGGGAAGGTCTCAAACAAGGAGACATCACCCTACCCGGCCAGTTAAGAAAAAACGGCTATCGCACAATTCACGTCGGCAAGGCTCACTTCGGACCGGAAGAGACCGAAGGCGCTGAACCCCTCAATCTCGGTTTCGACGTCAACATCGCCGGCGCGGCATTTGGAGCTCCCGGCAGCTACTACGCCGAGAAGAACTACGGCCGCGGCACCAAACGCGACAAGAGCGCCGTGCCCCACCTCGACAAATATTACGGCACTGATACTTTCCTCACCGAAGCGATCACCATCGAAGCGAAGAAAGTCGTCGCCGAGACCGTCAAGAGCGACCAGCCCTTCTATCTCTATTTCTCCCACTACGCCGTCCACGCTCCCTTCGAATCCGACCCGCGCTTTGCTGCCAACTACGCCGACTCCGACAAACCTGCGAATGCTCAAGCCTTTGCGACACTCATCGAAGGCATGGATAAATCCCTTGGCGACATGCTCGATCAACTCGACGAGCTCGGCATCTCCGAAAACACTCTCGTAATTTTCCTCGGCGACAACGGGTCCGACGCTCCGCTCGGTCAACAACACGAAGTCGCCTGCGCTGCCCCGCTACGTGGCAAGAAAGGAGCCCACTACGAAGGCGGAATGCGCGTTCCCTTCATAGCAGCCTGGGCCTCTCCCGATTCGAAAAACCCGTTTCAGAAACGCCTATCAATCCCCGCTGGGCAACTCCAGACTCAGCTTGCTGCCGTCTACGACCTCTACCCAACGATCCTCAACCTAACCGGTACCAAAAATCCGAATACCCACCAACTGGACGGCACCAACCTCGCCACGCTGCTAAGCGGCAAACCCGACCCGGCATACAAAGAAGTCTTCCTCATGCACTATCCCCACGGCCCGCACCGCAGCAGCTACTTCACTACCTACCGAGACGAAGACTGGAAAGTCATCTACCACAGCCACCCGAACGCGAAGACCTCAGGCGACCACATCCAATCCGCCGGAGAGCACTACCAACTCTTCAACCTCGCCCGGGACCCCTACGAGCAAGACGACCTCGCCCGCACCAACCCGGAACAGCTCACCCGGATGATGCGATCTCTCATCAAAACGCTCGAAGACCAGAACGCCCAATACCCCATCGACGAAAACGGGAACGAACTCCGCCCGCGTTTGCCTTGATGCATTTCCGACTATCGAGATGGAATAAGACCGGGTAGCAAACGGTCGAGAAATGGACAATTGAGAAAACATTTCGCTGGAACTCCCGTTCGATGGGCTCTCTCGTCGACATTGAAGACAAGGATGCGCTTTACCGGACCTTGGACGAAGAAAGATGAGGGCGTTAAGCGTATCTATTCTCGAGATCGCGATTTTCTAAAGTTTCCTTTCTTGAAGGTAGTAGATCCATTTTCTTGATACGTAACCTTGCTAAGCCAAATCACCTCCGTGACAATGCCTCTGCTTTCACGCTACCTGCCCGTTCAAATCGGTACAGACCGGAGACATAGGTAACAGATAGACCGGGGACATAGGTAACACTAATATCAGGGCTATGCCCTGGAAAAAGTTGTCACCTATGTCTCCGGTCTGTACCATTGGAACACGCGAAGAATCGATGTCCGTCAATTCGGCATAGTTCCCGCATATCAAGAAAATGGATTTTCCATCGGGCGACAACCTGAGGCCATGCACCCCATGATCCCCTCTCGACTTTATCTTGCGAAGCAACTCGACGTGGTCGAGCTCGTCATCGCCATCCGTATCCGTAATTCGATACAGTCCCGACCTTTCCTTGTCCCGATAATCATTCACCCCGACATACAACGAATCGAAGGCCCAGAGCAAACCATTGACCGCCTTCATATCGACCGGAATCGCTTTGACCAAGGACGGATCCAGGACCTCTCCTGCCGCCGGAGCGGGAAAGCGATAGAGCCCGCCAAATTGATCGCTCGCTATCAGACGGTTCTTCCCGTTTAGAGCTAAGTTGATCCAAGAGCCTTGAGTGTCTCCCGGAACCGAGTAGAGCAGTTCCACCTTGAACCCGTCCGCTACCGTTTTTTCATCAACCGGAGTGGCTCGATTTTCGTTAATTCTCCGCCCGACTTCGAGTTGCTTCCTCCGTTCGCTCGAGTGTTTCTTGTAAGCCGCCTCAATAGCACTGGCGCCTCCCGTTTCATCAAGCGCCTTCAGAGCGACATCCTTCACTTGAATAGTCATCTGCACGCCCGCGTGAAGCTGAAAGCCAATCAAACCCTTCGGAAGGATAGACGGATCTTGGTCCACCACATCGACAGTCACCATCCCGTTGATCTTATGAATGCTGCGATTCCCGAGCGCTATGATTTCATAGTCATTCCATTGCGAAAGGTTGAATTGGGGAGTTTTGCCGAAGTCTCCCACCACCTTCGGAGTCGTTTCCCCATCGGCATTCAACTCCGATGGAACGATCACCTTCTGCCCACGCTCGGCAATGATTCCGCGCCCTGTTCGTTCGCTGAAACGCATGCCCTGATACTCCAATTTCGGATGAATATCCATCTGGGGCCCCGACAAGCCAAAGGGATATTTATCGTAGTCTTGAGCTCGATACATGATACCCGAGTTATTCTCGCCGGTCATGCGCAGTTTCGCTTTCAAATGAAAATCCCCCACCTCCTCGCCTCGATATATCAGAAAAGTGTTTTTCTTCGTGGGATTATCGACCGTGCTTCCAACTATCTCTCCTTTTTCGACCCTCCAAAGCGAGGCACTGCCTTCCCACCCGGAAAAATCGAGCCCGTTAAACAGGGGCTTGAATTCTTCTTGGGCAGTGGCGATTCCGCCAATGGGCAAGCAGGACAATACGATCAGGATCGAAGAAGAAAGCGATTTTTCGCAAATACTAATCAAGTTTCTTATCATGTAATAAAAAAGGTGAGAAAAAAGGAATTGAGACTGCTTAGTACATCGCAAATGGTAGGGCAGCGGCGCTGCCGGGACGTCGTTGCCCTGCCTTTATCAAACCGGAAGCTACGAATATTGTAATTTATAAACCCACGTCTCGATCTCGAAAATAAGGGCCCGCAGAAAACCTGCGGGCCCAAATGAGAACACTACATTCCTACTAAGAAGTTAGAACGAAAAGGAGTTCGTAAGGAAGATACTACGTTGCGGCGCGAAACGCACGCGGGCCGCTTCGCCATTCGGATTTACAGCCGTAACAATTACGTCGTCTTCATTCGCGAATACGTTCTGCACATTCAACTGGATCTTCCAGTCTACCTTTTCCTTCATAAGAGGGACGTGGTAGCTAGCCCATAAATCGATGTTGCTCTCAGTGCCATCGAAGTAAGGGTTTTGAACATCGCCGATGTTGATCGTATCCCCTCCGCCTTCCGGCTCGATTCGTATCGTCGGAAATCCTACGGATGCCTCATCTTGCCAACGAATCGCTCCGCCGAGACCTAAGCCCTTAAAGCGACCTTCGGACACCTGGTAATTCGTAACGATGTTCACACGCCACTCGCGCAATTCCGGTTGGGGTGCGCCTTCGGAGCTTTTGAGCGTTAGGAATTGGGGGTAGTTGCCAACAGAGCGCTGGTTTTCAAACCAGAAATTACCGGTTCCCTCGTTTTCAGCACCGAGATCAGGTCGTCCAATAAAGGTGCCCAATTCCGGATCGTAGATGCGAATCGCGTCACCCGCTCCTTCGAAGAACGAAACCGGCATCCCTGCAAGGCTCAGACCCGCCCAGCCGGGAATAGCAGTCGAGCTTTGCGGAAAGAAGCTATCGTAAAAGGCTTCTGAACGCGGCGCTACATTCGCACGTATCGCTTCTTGCTGCGAGATATTCGCAAGGATGGTCCAGTTGGGTGTGGGATTATAGACAATCTCGAACTCAACCCCTTCCGCGGTCAGATCCTGAGTATCGGACATGCCGGCAGGGGTTTCGAGCGCATCGCCATCGATAGATCGCAGGAACCCATCCGAGCCGGATGAGGCGGACGGATTGCCGAAATTGGCCTTTACCTCATCCGGTAGAATATCTTGATTATCCCAAAGCAAGGTCGAGGACTTGCGAGCGATATCTACCGTATCCAACATATCTTGACGGCCATCTGGATTAGCATCGAACGAGCTGTCATTCGCATAGTCTTCCAGCGCGGTCGCCTGGTCAAGCCATTGGACTGCCTTGCCGATCGTGCTTGAAATGCCATTATCCACCCAAGAATCGGCAACGCTGTTGCTAACGCTGGTCTCGTACCAATTCATCCGAGCGTAAAGCTTGCGTTGAAACATCGACAGAGTGATGCCCGCTTCGCGCGTTCTTCCGTTTGGCGGAGCGATCGGGTTCAGGAATCGGTCAACCGAACCGGCTTCCGCTTGGAAGTTTTCGGATTCGCCGAGGTGAAAAGATAGCTCCGAATCGAAAGGTAATTTCGCCCAGCTCTTCGGCAAGTGGCCCACAACGGACCAGCTGAATGTTTCATCCGTTACGCTAGCGAAGCGTCCATCGATAGCGCTAAACCCGTCCAGAGAATCCGTACCATCCGCCAACACAACCGCCGAATCGTTGGTAAAGTTGTCGGACGTGTCGTCTCTGTAACCAAGAGTGCCCACCAAATTGCCCGAAAAGAACTTGCTCTGCATAATTAAAGCAGTCGATTCGATATCATCCTGCTTGCGCAGCGCGTTGAGCGTCGCGGCAACCATTTGCACGTCTCTTTGAACGACTTGCCCGTCAGCTAGAATGATCGCTTCTTCGAAATCCTGGACGTTGCCGTCGTCGTCGAGCAAGGGCAATCCGCGATTATTCTGAGCCGGGAAGGTCGGGTCATTAGGATCAACGCCCGGATCCCAGAACCGCATGTTCGGGACGCTGCTTCCTGGATTCCAGATTCTAACGTCATCGCCGATTCTCCCGATCCGAACGGATTCGAAATTGGGCGCATCGATAACTGGATCTCCAATGTAAACGATGGCCTGCACATCCGTCGCGCTGTTGTTCAAGAGAAGCCTATCCGCTCGCTTGCCATCGTTGAGGGCGCGGTTGAAGGCCGTATCGCCCCACTTCAAGCCCTGATCGTATGTGAGCTCTTGAATCGTTTGCTCATTGTAGAAAGCGGTAATTGTGTGATTCCCGAAGAACTGCGACCAGAATTCTCCCATCGTGTCGCTTAGAGCATCCTCCAAATCGAAGTTATAGAATGCGGTAAATCGCGACGACTCTCGGTCCGTCGTGCGAGTCGTTTTCGTAAGCGGCTGAGCGGAGACGAACGGACGGCCGAAATTAGGATTCGGAATTCCGGTCGGCAAGGCAGTGTTGATGTCGATAAAAACCTGCTGCGACCTATCCGATCGAAAGGGCGCGAAAAAATCGACCGAGTAGTTTTGTTGATCAAAACCAGCCTCGAAGCCGAGTTTCCCTTCCAGGAACAACTGCTCTAAGGTAATGTTATGCGTATCGAAATCGGTATCCTGGAAAGAAGTACCGCCGGATATCAAGTTATTCGTGAAATCGAATACGGTTGTATCCGTAAATCCTTGCTCGATGAAACGCAGTCCGAGGTCTTCACCAAGTACGAGTCCCAACGCGTCCAAATCGCCCAAGTTACGTTCGGCCACGCGACGCTGTGGGCGTCCTATGTTCCGGACAACGCCCATTTCGGCCCGTTTTTCCGAGTTATCGTACAAGCCAAAGCCAGACAAAAAGCCCGGTTCCGCCGAATCGAACTCGGGGGTCCGAGGATCGTCCCGCGCCTGAGAATTCTGATTGATACGGTTTTGGCTACCGAAATCAGGATTCTGCTGGTTTGGATCCGACCAGAATGCGAAAGCGCCTCGAGTTTGATAAATATTACCATCTTCAAGACGGCCAATATCCGTCTGGATTCTCGGCAAAGCGGGAACCTGAGTAGAGATCGCATTGATGTCCAAGGGCAGAGAAATCTGTCCAGGGATCCACTGAGCTCTAGAACCGTCGCCGCCCACTTGATTGGACCAAGAGTCCCAAATCACGCGCTCCACATTGGGCCCCGCGTATTCTTGAGTTCTAAACCAGGCCGAAACCGCTTCTGGCGGCGCGACCGGATTCGGACGATTCGCTTTCCCATTTCCTTTTTCGAGATTAGCCCTCACGGTCATTCCCTCCCAAAGCTTGGCGGTCAAAGCGACAAAGTAACGCTCGTCCCTGTCCATCGCCGGTTTCTGCTTGTACTCACGATCGTCATTCAAAGCGGCGATTCTGATAGCGAGCTTATCTTCGACCAGTACTTTGTTGTAGTTGAGCGAGGCACGCACGCTTCCCTCATCATCGAACCGAGTTCTAAATGTACCGAAATTTCTGCCTAAGCTGGCTTGACCTGTCGTCTGATTAATAATTCCAGAGGGACTGCCCAAACCAAATAGGATGTTGTTCGCTCCACGATTAATGGACACGCGATCAGTATTGTAGCTATCAGCCGCAATATCAGTCAGGTAGTAATTGCGCGTTAGATCCGCCGGGTCGAGTCCACGGACGCGCGTAGAACGTTGAGGCTCCGCTCGGTCTTGAGCCGTATCCGACGCTTGCCCACCTTGGTCGTTCGAGAAATTTCCGCTAGCTCCAAAAGCTTCCGTATTGGAAGTATAGACCAGCAATTCATTCAAATTAGTGGACCCTGTATCCTCGAGGAACTCCTTAGTCACCACGGAAATCGAAGAAGCGATATCGCGTAGATCCGATTTCAAACGCGTTCCCGCGAGCGTGGAGGTAGCCAAGTAACCTGTATTGTCATCTGCTTGAATAGTGAATGGGCTCAGTTCGTAGACCTCCTCATCGCTGCTGGAGTCATCCTGTGCAGAGAGATTCGGGGAGCTCGCAACTGCGAGGGCTAGCAGCCCCTTAAATAGGCCGCCGATTGTTTGTTTGGGTTTTGACTGTTCTAAGTTCATTTGGGTTTTGGTTTCGATATTCTGTAGTTGTTTGTTCTTTGAGCGCTTCGGGACATTACCTCCTTTCTTCGCTCGCTTAATTACTCCGAAAGCTTTGCCGCCACTAACCGGGACGGCCACGAGCGGGGTGCCCTCCAGCATCCGGTCCAGGGCGTCTTGGATTAAAAACCTCCCCTTGAGAGCACTTGTCTCGTATCCGACGATCACTTCGCTCGCGAACACGAGTTCGATATGCCCTTGCTCTGCCGCAATTCGCAGCGTTTCCTCCGCCGCTCCATCGGGAACATCGTAGGCACGCTTTTTCGACATGCTTCCCTGGGCGAAGGCACAATGAACAAGGACGCTCAAAAGAAGTTGAAGCGCCAATACATTCCCAATGAAAAACCTCATTGCTTACGCATGGGTATAGTTTGTTTCGAACGGGAGGTATTGGGGCCGCAAAGAGGTTCACATCCCCAATGACACTCCGGTATTGTAGTTTTATGAAAACTAAATGGGGGGTTTTCGAAAAACTCAAAAACAAACTATGAAACGACGGGGTTTTTTCCCTTTTCCTATCCAAAAAGTCAGGCTTCCAAGAACAAGCAGCAAGCCACAAAACACGAAAAAACCACTCATCGTATTGATGAGAGTTCGCGTAATCGAAAAAATGATACTTCGATGATTTCTAGTTCTTAGCGCGGAGCACGATAACGGAATCGCCTACTCGCTCCGACTTGATGTTTTTCGTAAGCTCCAAAGCCCCAATAAATCCATCGATATTATTGGGCTGGATATTCACAGTCATTTCAATGTCTCGAATGAAAGAATCCTCAATAACGATTTTTCTCTTATTGCGGCGGTTCAGTTCCATCACGATTTCATCGATTGGCGTTGAATTGAATACCAACAATTGATTCAGCCACGTAAGCTCCTTTTCGATTTCCACTTCCGCAATCAATTCGACCTTAGGAAGTACGGCATAAGCGCTCGAACTGACTACCGATCGTTGCCCGGCTCTCAACTCCTGTACCGTCGAGCCCAACGCTTCTACATCCAAAATGGGCTCATCAACCAAGCTCGGCCCTACCATCACACGACCTTCAGTGACCAGCACATCCACAGTGTCGCTCCCGATTTGCACATTGAACATCGTTCCGACCGCTTGCACAGCAACTCCTTGAGCCACCACTACAAATGGCCTTTCTGCATCTTTCGAGATCGTAAAATGGGCTTCCCCTCTTAGCAGATCAACATGACGACCCGTATCGGTAAAATGAACCATCGCCTGGGCTCCTCGATTCAATTCCACAACGGAACCATCTTCCAACACATGACGCTCGTACGATTCGGCAAATGCCCCTTTCGCCAAGGTGTCGGGTCCCGAATTGCCTGCGAATTGCCAAACGCCTAAACTAATCGCTAAAACCGCTGCGATAGCGCCGACCAATCTGATCACCTTGTTCGAGAACCTACTAGCGCTAGGTCGCGTGGTATCCAATAAATCAGGATTAGGCTTCAAGCTGTGCTCCGGACGCCAATCGGCAAGAATATCCAAATGTTTCCAAGTCTTTTTGCGACTCGCATAGGCGTCTGCATGATCGGAATCACTGGCCAGCCAATCGAAGAAGGCATCCTGTTCTTCAGGCGAAAAGCCATAACTCTGCTTGACCACCCATTCGGAGGCCTCCTGCTTGACGCGGGCCAACTTCGCTTCGTCGGACTCTGGCGTTTCGTTATTCATAGTGATCTTATTTTGCTGCAGCTAAGCACATACTCTGAGCACTTATCTAAGCCAATTGAAAGTTGAGTATAGACCGTTGGCAATGAAATCTCGAGTTCGCTCGCGATCTCCTTGGGCGTCATGCCGTAGACCTTGCATAAGGTGAAAATCCGCCGACACCGCTTAGGGAGCGACTGAATCGCAACGGTAAGGGTCTCCAGCTCCTGATTTCGAGCAACGGTCTCCTGAATGTCTTCGCCCTCATCAAGCACATCGAGATCTTCGATTTGCTGCAATTGCCCCTCACCTCGTACGGTCGCGGCGCGAATTGCGTTGAGAGCGATATTTCGAGCAGTCGCAAACAGAAAAGCCTTCGGCGCCTTAATCTCCTTTTTCTCGTGAGCCTTGAACACCCTGAGATAAGCCTCTTGAATGACATCATCCAAGTCCAAGCCCGTCGAGAATCGACTCCGCAACCAAGCTCGCAGCATCGGTTCATGCGGCTGCAAATTCGCCGAAAACCAGCGGCTCTGATCTGAGAATTCAGGAGGCATTAGAAGAAAGAAGAGACCATAACAATTCGGAGACACGCTAGCCACTCCTTTTTATGAAAAGAAATTTCGATTTTTTTCAAAGCAGCCATTTATCGATGTGCTGCTCGTTTTAGTGGAATGAAACGAATGGGCCTAATCAATCAAGGTCGCGGGCGGCCTCCGGGCGGCCACAACGCTATAGAATGGCCGCTCGGAGATCGGCCGCTACCTTAACAGTTTTAGAAGTGGCAAAGAACAGCCTATTGCGGCGGAAACGTAGCAATGACTTCCATGCCTTCTTCCGATTCGAACGAGACGGGGCCCGTCTGGTAGGGAACGAGGAACTTCATGCCTTCACTCAAAGGGAGCGTTTTCCCGCCAGGGTAAGTCCTCCAGACGCGGTTAGCTTCTAAAAGGAGAATTTGTGGAATATCCATAGTTATTTTCTCGGGACAGGCCTACCCTACGCAGGCTAGCATGGTGCTCTCTTTCTGTATCCATATTTCAACTCTATAGACATCCGATAGAAAGTTAACCACAGATCACACAGAGCACCGAGGATTTAGCCTACAGCGAAGCGAACAACACACAGATGATTTGGTTAGGTGTTCTGACGCATATTTTGCAATATTCTTATCTGTGTTCTCTGTGAAATCTGTGGTTAAAAACTCTCCGGCATTCCTATGCGATGGCCGTCTTTCAATCTACCTACTCAGCCAAAAGTGGCTTCTGGCTTTTCGGGACTCTGTCGTATTTCAATTCGCCACCGATAAGATGCATCAACTGGCGACTTTCGCCCCGTCCTGGCGGATCAAACAGATAGTCGGACTTCGGAGCTGGATACTGAACGACCTGCGCATTCGTCTCATCATAAAGCCGTTTCAAGCGCTGCACGACCTCGGGATGCTTAGCGCTTAGGTCATGCTGTTCGCCCATATCCGCATCCAGATCGAACAACATCATCGCCTTCGAAGCATCTCCGGTCACCAAACCTGGAATTTCATATGCCTTAGCCTGTTCGTAAGGCGCGATAATCGATACGCCATTGGGAGCCCGCGGATCGATCCAGTCGATGGCTTCCTGATCTGAAAGCCCCCGCATATCGGAGCGACCAGGATCCAGAACATGCAGTTTCCACTGGTCTGACCAAATGCATGCGAGGTCTCCGCCTTTCATTCCAAAGACTGCCTTGTTGGGACTAGACACCACCCCACTTTGGAACATGGGCAGAATGTTTGCCCCATCGATCGTACGGTCCGAAGGAATATTCACTCCCACCAAAGAGCAAAAGGTTGGAAGCAAATCAACGCTTGCTGTGGGATTGGAGTTTTCCACGCCCGAAGGGATCACGCCTGGCAATCTCGCGATGAACGGAACGCGCATGCCCCCATCCCAAACTCGACCCTTCATCCCTCTCAAACCTCCGGTAGAACCGCCCTGATTGGGTCCATTGTCAGAGGTAAAGATGACCAACGTTTTGCGGTCCAAGCCATTTTGTACTAGAGAATCCAATACTTGGCCCACGCAATGGTCGAGTTCCGCGATAACGTCTTCGTAAAGATTATCAGGTGTATCGGGCGTATAGAAATTATCAGATACCGCTAGCGGCTTGTGCGGCATGGCATGCGGCAAATACACGAAGAATGGCTGATCCTTATTTTTCTCAATGAAGTCGATCGCTAGATCCGTATAGAGCTGCGACAGTTTCCCCTGAGCGACCGGGTACTCGACTACCGTTTCGTTATGCACCAACTGCACGGGGAACATGTCATTCGAATACAAAATCCCGTAATACTCGTCGAAGCCCTGAGAACGAGGCAACCAGGGGTCGCGATGCCCGAGATGCCATTTGCCAAATGCCGCGGTGGCATAACCCTTTGATTTAAGCAATTCGGCGATAGTTACCTCTGATGGCGGCAGACCAAAATTATTACCCCCGGAATCAGGCGATGGATTGCCCACCACGGAGTGACGAAACGGATACCGTCCGGTTAGAAACGTACCGCGAGATGGCGCGCAATAAGGCGTCGGCACATAGAAGCGAGTGAGCTTTGCCCCTTCATCCGCCATGCGATCCAGCCGAGGCGTCTCGAAGCGCCCATCCGGGTCAAAGGCGCCTACCTCGCCATAGCCCATGTCATCGGCGACAATTAGGACGATGTTGTAATCAGCAGCATCCTGAGAAAATGAGATTTGCTGGAATGCCAAGACTGGAAGCAGTCCAGTTGCGAGTAATCGAAAAAGGGATTTCATAAATAACGAAGGTCCATCAACAGGGGTATATCTTGACGATCCCAATACGAAAAAGAAATCGCCCACGAAGCAACTAAGATCACAAAGGGATTGATCGTCACTCATTAAAAACTTCTTCGTGAATTCTGTGTCCATCGTGGGCAATTCCTTAACCAACACATTATGGACAAATGGAGACAAACGTTGTAACCATCGAAGCTCCCTACTAAACCTTTTCCATCGCCGAAAAAGACACCCCAATAAATTAGGACCTAATGGATATTCACATTTCTTCGTTCGAGATCGAACGTCACGATATCTCAACGCGAATGCCGTTCAAATACGGGATCGCGACCATGACCCATCTTCCGCACGTTTTCATCCGAATCGAAGCAAGCTTCGACGGAGAAACCGTCAAGGGAATTTCTGCAGACCACTTGCCTCCAAAATGGTTCACCAAAGAACCCAACAAGGATCCTTTGGATGAAATCGGCGACATGCTGGCAGTCATAAACCAAGCCGCCACGCTTTCCAAAGAGATCCGAGCATCCTCTGTATTCAGTTTCTGGCACAAACTCTACCAAGCTCAGGACGCTTGGGCTGCCGAGAACAACATCCCTCCGTTGCTCGCCCATTTCGGAACCTCCCTAATCGAACGGTCCTTAATCGACGCGTTTACTCGCTTTAAAGACCAATCGTTCAAACAGCTCCTCCAGTCCAACGCATTTGGAATCGATTGGGCACCGCTGCGACCCGAACTTGCAGGACTCACTCCCAAGGATCTACTAGAAGCTCAATCCCTGTCGAGCATCACGATCCGCCACACCGTCGGACTTGCGGACTACCTTTTCGAGAATGACATTCCGGCAGAAGAACTCCTAAGCGATGGACTCCCCCAATCCCTCGAAGCGGTCATCCAATTCTACGGCGTCACTCACTTTAAGATAAAAATTAACGGCGAAACGGAGTCCGACATTCAGCGACTCATTTCAATCGCCGCTCTCTTCAGGTCACTAGATCTAGAAGACTTCGCATTTACGCTCGATGGAAACGAACAGTTCCACGAAGTCAGCTCCTTCAGAAAGTTCTGGGACACTCTCCAAAACGACGAAGAAATGAGAGCGTTCTTCAAACGTCTAATTTTCGTAGAACAGCCGTTTCACCGCGACATCGCCCTAACCGAGCCCATTGGGACTGATCTTCGAGCGTGGAACGACGCACCCCCGATTATCATTGATGAGTCCGACGGATCGCTCGATTCACTACCGAAAGCGCTCGAACTCGGATACCGAGGAACCAGCCACAAGAATTGCAAAGGCGTATTCAAAGGCATCATCAACCGGGCGACTATTATTTCGAGAAACCGGCAAGTCGGCAAAGAACGCTATATAATGAGTGGAGAAGACCTCGCGAACATCGGCCCCATCGCCAATCATCAGGATCTCGTCGTCCAATCCGCGCTTGGAATCCAAAGCGTCGAACGCAACGGTCACCACTACTTCAAAGGACTATCCATATTCAATCAATCGATACAGGACAATGCCGCAGAGTGCTTCCAAAAACTTTACACAAAAGATAAAAACGGATACGTTCGGCTCAATATCCAAAAAGGAGAATTAGAGATCGAAGAACTCACAAACCGTCACTTTGGTACAGACGCCATAAACCTTAATTTACTGTAGGTCGCCTCGCTGATGCGACATGCTTACTGGACTGGCGGGTTAGCAACCCGCCCTAGGCTTACTTATAATCAACAACTTATAATGTATTTCGTGTTTTTCCTGGCACTTTACTGGCAAAAAGAGTCGCAGGAGCTGGACGATTACCAAGCACTTATCGAATCCGGAATCCTTTACGAAGCCATACAAGGCTCCGAGAAGAAGAAGAAGAAGAACTCCAAGCTCACGTTCCAAAAGTGGCTCAACGGCGAGGGATGGCATTATCAAGTTATAAACAATTGGTTCGAGCAGGAGTTCACCGAGCTTTTCCTCATAATACGAGGTTGGAAGAAGCACGATCAATACACGCCGTTCCATGTGCACCTGCGAAGACTCGAAGCCAAGATAGTGATACGCACCGTGGGTGCTTTTCGGCAGAATCAGCCTTCCCGTAGTACCGATTATTGATGAGGTAATGGTGCCCGAATCCAGAGGTGAATACGCAGCTTAGAACCAACAAGAGCAAGGGTCTGCTATTGGCCTTTAACAAGCAATTCTAGTTCGGAAATGCACACAATAAGAGGCAATTTATTCATCGCAATTTCTACTCATTTTTTAATCGCAACCAAATATTGGTGACAATTGATCACCCATAGACGTCCCACCCTGCAAGTGTCGCTTACTCAACCCCGAAACGCCTTCCCCCGCGTACTCCATCTCGCATGAAGTCAGTCTAGGATCTTTCCAAGGAGAAGGAGCGGAGAGCTTTCTTGGAATTTGTGTGTAGTTAGCCGTATTCTGCCTGGCTTCCTCTTCGGTATCCCCGCAGAACCGCATTTGATCGTCGTCCCCACGTCCCTTCCGGATTTGGGCTGAGGGATCGAGCTTCTTTAGGAGGTATGTCTTGGGCATGGGAAGAGACTACCAGACTAGGGAGGACAAATGCGGTCCGATGCCTAAAATACTAGCGTAGTCTGAAAGCAAATACTAATTGGTTTCGGGTACTCCCCGTTCCTTGAGCTCCGCGTCGATGAGGTCAAGGATAGATTGTTGGCTATTCAAGGGCCAGTTCGATCAAGCTAATGATCTCATTTGTCGATTCCAAAACTTCGTCCTTTTCGATGGAGGTTAGTCATAGCCGCCGACCTGTTTATTCCAGAATGTGGCCTTTAGAGGCTGTTTTGAAACTCAAATACGATTCTAAGGGATGACTCAGCCGTCGCAGCCGTACTCCCCACAATGACCCCAAAGCCCTCTCGAAACACCCATTATTCCGCTCTGTGGGCTAGCTAGAAAGTGTAAGGCTTCCTGACAAGCGTCGAGATGTTTTACATGTTTAGAGTGTCGGAAATCGCCCTAGGAACACTTCCCAAAATCTTCCCTTCCGCAAGATCTTGTTAGTGAGGATCTTAGGTAGCAGAATCTATTCGCTGTGGGAGAATGGCCCTAATTATTCTGCACCACCACCCTTAAACCTCACCCCGCTCCCAAATCATAAACACCTAGGATCATTATTATGAAAATTCCTAAACTGTTACCCTTCCCACCCTTTCTCGCAGTTGCCATATTAGCTGCCGCCGTTTTTCGCCGCTTAAACAATCCACTCCCCCCAATCCTCACTCAGTTGTCTCGCACTACGCGGCCCTTGGTACCGCGACGGGCGCCGAAACACATGGTTACTCGGTACTCCAAATGACGACGTGTGCCACCGATACCCCCTCGAGCGTTCCCGATACCGCTCACACATCATTTCTGCTCGGTTTAGGCGCCCTTGGCCTTGCAGCTTTTAGGCGTAAGTTTGGTGGATGCTTACGCACTAATAAATAGTACGAGTAATTTAGACCCGCCTGAAACGGGCGGCTCTTTCATTTTATTCGCCGGAGCAATCAGCCCCGCGCGAGACCAACGACACCACCGATCTGGGTATTGCCCAAGCGACTTGAAGACGCCCCCTGATCGTAAAGCCGGGCAATGTTCGTCGCGAACTTCTGGACAGTTCGCGGAGCCACTCCAAACCCCTCGGGAGTAAAGGCATAGCCCCTTTGGGATCCTAGGAGGAATAGATATTCCTCCAGAACGGCGAGGAAGGCTTCGAGTTTGTTGATAGGAAATTCAATTGTTCCGATTTGATTCGGAGGGGAGGCTAAAGGTTGATTTCGCGCTTTCAAGTTAGAACTGCGATGTTGCTAACCCAAAATGCTAGGATAGTCGTGCCATAGGTCCAACTGTTTGGGCTTCGATTGACGCGCTTGCGGGGAGCCTGGCTTTTCCCCTGAAAGAAACGCTTCACCTTGAGGCTCGATTTCCAGCGACCGAAAAGACGAGCGGCTGCGAAACCTTTACCACCACAGGATAACCATCGGAAGTAGGAGGATAAAATCTCCATTTCCATAATGCGTTTTGGGATGCCAGGAGGATACGCTCATCTAATTCCGTTTCCGTCGATTTCAAGAGAGGTATATGGACCTTACCCTCCGTATCGATGTAGAATTCGAACACAACCTCTTGTCGCTCATTGCCCCGTAGCCCTTCAGGCACTGACGGATGCTCCGTTTGGATTGGAGTAGGAATCGCATCCAACTCGGACAAACTGGCTAGTCTGATGCCTCCAGAGTCATGAGTCTCTTCATTTCCAAAAATGTGTTTGGACAAATCGAGAGGACTTGAAGTCACAAACGCCCCGCCTCCCGACTCAAAATCTACATTCAATATATACGCTTCGCCTCTTGGTTCATTCAAAGATCGGAGTCCTTCGAAATCCCAACCTTCGATTACGTGTCCGACCGATTTTGCCATTTCGCCATGAGTTGCCCTGATAACAAGCCAATCGATTAGCGACCCATCTTCAGAAAGAGCGACTGCCACCCGAACGTTTCCTCTGCTGATTTCCGAATTGATAAGCGACTTCGGGAATACTGGCAGCTTAGTCATCTTGATGGTTGGCTTCCATTTTTTAGGCTTAGCCCATGCATTCTCACTCACGACAGAGCCGAGTAACACGACTGCCAGCGCTCCAATTACCCATGCCCTCGTTTTACTTGCTCGTACCGTCATTCCACAAAACCTCATTTTAACAGATAAACCCATTATTTGTTTTCAACAACACTTATTCCAATAGTCTAAGGTATGAACCGGAGACATAGGTAACAGATAGACCGGGGACATAGGTAACACTAATATCAGGGCTATGCCCTGGAAAAAGTTGTCACCTATGAATGAAAAGCAAAGATTCGTTCACCTCGCGCTTAGCGGAAAATTCCATATTTCCGATCTGTGCGCCGATTTCGGCATCAGCCGAAAGACCGGCCATAAGTACATCAAGCGTTTCGCCGCGCTCGGCTCGGCGGGACTTAACGAGATGAGCCGCAGGCCGCGTATCAGCGTAAACGCTACCGATAAGGCCATCGAGAAGCTGATCATCGCAGAAAGGCGCCTTCACTGGACTTGGGGGCCGAAAAAGATAAGAGCGGTGCTCGAGCGCAAGCACGGCGTAGCGTCGCCTCCGGCGACAAGCACCATCGGCTCCATACTCAAGCGCTCGGGGCTGGTTAAGAGCCGACGGAGAAAGCCGGGACTCCATCACGTGGAGAGGAGCGATTTGACCGTTCCCGAGCATCCTAACGAGGTATGGACGGTGGACTTCAAGGGTTGGTTTCTTCTAGGCGACGGCCAGCGCTGCGACCCGCTGACGGTTTGCGACCTGAAGACTCATTTCATCATCGGCTGCAGGGCGATGCCCAACCAGCAATACGCGGGACCTATCGGCAGTTCAAGGCGCTCATGCGGCACAACGGCTTGCCTGAGGCGATACGGGTGGATAACGGAACTCCCTTCGCTTCGGTCGGATTGGCAGGTCTATCCAGGCTGAGCGTTTGGTGGATATCGCAGGGAATCCGCGTCGAGTTCACGCGTCCGGGCTGCCCTCAGGACAACGGTTCCCACGAACGCATGCATAGGGATCTCAAGGCTGAGGCGACCAAGCCTCCCTCGTCCAATATGAAGGCCCAGAAGCGGCGCTTCAATAGATGGGTGGACGAGTTCAATAACGAACGGCCTCACGAGGCCCTCGACATGCTGGCGCCGTCCGAGCTGTACCTTCGCTCCGAACGTCGCCTGAATGAATGCGACATTATCTGGTATCCGAAAGGGTACGACGTGAAGACGGTCTCCGATTGCGGTTTCCTCTACTACGAAGGCAGGAATCGGCGATGCCTTCGTCGGGCAGAGGATCGGCTTGCGAAAAACCTCCAAGAGGACGGTGGAGGTCCACTACGCCAACGTTCGCCTAGGCCACCTCGCCTCCGGCAGCGACGGGGGCCGATTCCAGCCTGCGGCCTACATCGCTCCCCTTCGCTCCAAAACCCTCGACATGATCAACCCTCTAAACCATAAAGACAAATAGTATAAGTGTAACCGATGTCCCCGGTTTTTGTGTAACCGATGTCCCTGTCGTACCAGTGTAACCGAAGTGGTTCCCAAAAGGGTCAGTACTTAACTTTTGACTTCAATACAGAAAGCGCTTTCGACGGGCCCGGGCTCTCTCCTTCGCGCAGTCGCCTGAGGCAACGGCTCACTCCAGCGCCGGCGCCCATATTCAACCGCTCGCTTATCCATGTGATCCTGCAGCCTAACTCCCGTCTCATAAAAGCGCTTACAGCCACTTTCCACGAATCCGACTTGGCGTCCAACTCCGCGTCCTCGAAACTCTTCTCCAACGCCTTCGGGCAAGTCGAAAGCCACGAAGCCCAGACAATCTCCTTCGTCTCGGCGCAACCCGCAAGGCCGGTGAAGGCGGAAGCGGATCCTGACAATCAGACATCCAGACGATTTATCAAACGTTTAGGTTCACTTACGTGGAAGACATGGCACTCAATCTCCTTGGTCCCTAGAGATTTAGAGAAATCGAAACTTAGACTAACACTAGACGATAAACTCCCATAGACAAAAAAAACGTAAATCGATTTGCGACGTAGGTACACCGGAAATCCAGTGTGGAATCTCCAAGGTTGAACTCAACATCAGTCCAAGAAACTCTCCCAGCGAATGAATACCCCTACTCGATCCAAATCGGTTGGGTAAATGCTCCATTGTTGGCGATGTCCCAGACTTCGACGCGAACCCAGTGGCGATCGCTTAAGTCGACTTTGAGATCAATGCTGCGTTCGCCAAATTCACGCGCATCCGATAAATCGATACGGTCACGAAAGATTTGTTCTCCATCGCCGGATACGACTACCATTCGCGATAGTGGATAGGTCCACTCGATATCAGCCTGAAGACGAGCCTTTGATAGCTTCGCCGATTTCTTCAGGGCTTCCCCACTTTCCTGACCATTAATTGAAAATTCGGGAATAAGAATTTCTCCGGTTGAAAGGAAGAACTGTCCTTGGCTCAATGCATCGATCACGGGTTTCCAGCCGTCTTTGAATTCAGGAACGGAATCGAGCTTGAGGTAATTGATGTTCATGGCTCCGAAGAGCTCGTAACCTTTGTGGACCCTGAATGCATCGACTTCGCCGAGCATGTATTTACGGTGGCCCCAATTCGACATGTCGTCGAGCAAGCCACTCACCCGCCAGCCTAGTGTGTCACGAGAGTAGTCCGCAGGCATGGCTTTCCAAGCGGCTCCGAGAAAACGATCGCTTTCAAAGAGCGGCGTTTCTTTGTAGGCATCGGGAAACCCAGTGGAGCTTTTGACGCGCGCATGGGCAGTCCAAGCGAGGCCTCCCTCGCGTTTCATAAGCTTGTGAACGTCTTCGGTGCTACCGACATGGTACACGGTGCCGACGCCATCCATCTCTTGAACGAAAGGTTGACCTTCATTGCGGCTGAGAACCCAGTTTACGGGGTTCGGGAAAAAGCTGATCCAGTGACCGCCAATGTGCACGTTTGGCTCTTCGCCCGGCAAGAGGAGGAAGCCGTCTTGAGAAAGGCGCTCGCACTCTTCATGCATAACGCTCAATTGCTTAAGACGTTCTTCTGTACTAAGCTTAGGAGTTTTCCCATTGTGAAATTCGCCGAGATGCACGATATCGACACCCATGTCCTTGAAAACATCCACGAACTCAGGATTTTCCAGACCTTCGGGAATGCCAGTGGTCTTTTGCTCCGCTTGCTTGGCGATATAGTCGAGGCTGTGCTCTATGTGGTAGTGACTGGTTAACGTCTTGTATCCGGGCAGCGGCTTGAAGGTATCGGAACGCGTGTAGCGCTGGACCGTCTCAAGGTTTTCCTGTCCTGATTGCTTCGATACGAAAAGCAAAACTCCGAGTTTCTGCTCAGTGCCCGGAGGGGCATTAACCCAAGGTACGTAGCGACGATCGCCTTGCGGTGGCTGCCGCACGCCCCATGCGAAACCGTCGATCATATCGAGGTATTCGTCGCCCGCCCAGTTGAACCCGTAGTTTTCCACGAAATCGAGGGGGTAGAGAAATTGATGAGGAAAGGGAGAGATCGCAACCGAGCCCGTTTCGGAAGCCAGAGCCATGGAGCGATAGCGGGTTTTGTAAACGCGAGCGGTTTCCTCTTTGAGGGAGCTCGATTGAGAGTGACCCTGCGGGTCGATCCAGTGGAGTTTATGGCCGTCGGTTTTCGGTTTGGCCAAACCAACGTGATAGAGGAAGGCAGTGGCATCACGTTCAGTCGAGACGCGGGCTTCCATGTGGACAAACGGACTTCCGTGATAGACGATGAGCGCAAGTGAACCGGCGAATGTTTCGCTACTAAGTCCATCAAGTTCTATAGTAGCTCGTCCCCCCGAAGTGGATACGTGGACATTTCCCGGAATCAGATAACCTTTTTCCACGGTGTAGGGACGCGTGGGTACGCGGTCGAAAAAGATAGACCAGCCAGAACGTTTCTCCAGATCCCGTTCACCCACCCAGAAAAGGTAGTTCGGATCGAGGCCTTCGAGTGCGGATACCTTGTCGACGCCGATTGCTCGAATCAAAGGAGCGGCAGGCGTATTCCCACGTCGCGGAGTGAACTGCAGCTCCAAAAACGCCCTGCCCTCTGGACTGTCCCATTGGATTTTCAAAGTATCGTCGGACGCTTGAACCGCAAACCCGTCACTTGAGTCGACTTGCGATTGATCGATGTCGATTGCCGAGAGAGGGGCTGCGAGAATGAGGGATAGAGAGAGGGGGAGAAAACGAGATTTCATAATATGCATTTTTTAAAGGAAACATCCGAGAATTCCAGATATCAATTCAAAGACTCCTCCCATCGCTGGAATTCAATCACGAGCTCCTTTAGTTTCTGCGGATTTCGACTAGCGAGATTATTCGACTCACCTTTATCCGCAGCCAAATCAAACAGCTGCCACTGGTTGTCAGGCTTTTCTCGAACGATCTTCCAGTCGCCTTTACGTAGAGCCGCGTGCCTGCTGTATTTGAAATAGAGCGTCTCATGCGGCGACGCAGCGCCACTCGTTAAAACCGGCAAAGGGTTCTTTCCGTCCAAAACAACTCCTTCCGGAAGTTTAGCTCCCGCAAGCTCAGCGCAAGCGATCATCAAGTCCGGCGACCATAGTGGCTCGGAGATAATCGTACCTTGCTTAATTTTACCCGGCCATCGAGCCATAGCCGCAACTCGAACGCCTCCTTCCCAACACGTAACGCCTCCGCTACGAAGAGGTGTATTGATCCCCACGTCGAGCCCCTCCCGATCAAGTCTAAAAGCTCCGTTGTCGGACATAAAGAAAACGAACGTATTATTCGCTTCACCTGTTTTTTCAAGAGCCTCGAGCACTTTTCCCAATGCAGAGTCCAATGCTGTCACCACCGCATAATAGCGCTTGACCGGATCGTCTTCGTCCGGCCCGAAATCATAGCTATCGAACGCCCAGTCCGGAGCCTGCCAATTATTAGGCTGACCCGGTCGCTTATTCCCGGCAGTCGGAAAATGCGGCGCGTTAAACGGCAAATAGCAAAACCAAGGATTCTCGTCTTTCGATTTACGCCGCATAAAATCAATCGCAGCATCCGCGTAGATATCCGTTATGTAATCGCCTTCTCGATACAGCTCCTCCGTCCCGTTGTAGAGATCGTGCATTTCCCTGTAGTTATGGTAGAAGTAATCGCAGTTCCCAGAAGCATTGCCGATGAATTCGTCAAACCCGCGCTCAGTAGGTCGCGATCCCTCCGCGAAGCCGATGTTCCACTTACCGAAGCAAGCGGTCGCGTATTGCGTCGGAGCTGATTTCAATACCCTCGGAATGAGGATTTCTTGATGACCCAGGCCAACTCCGTAATTTCCATCAACGCCAGGCAACTGATAGTCCAAGCCGTGTCGCTGGGCAATCCGTCCCGTCAAGAGACAAGCCCGCGAGACCGTACACGTGGACGACGCCGTGTAGAAATCCGTCAGGAGCGCACTTTCGCTGGCCAGCCGATCGAGGTTTGGAGCGACGACCTTCGAATTCGGATTATAACAGGGCAGATCGCCATAGCCGAGATTGTCTGCGGTGATGATCAGGATATTGGGCGAATTCCCAGCCACCAGATGAGCCGTAAGAAAACAAAGATTCGACAAGATGATAGCGGAGATTCGAAAGCTCATAGCACCTGCTTTTCTGAT
Organism: Candidatus Pelagisphaera sp.; assembly: GCA_051275055.1. Lineage (GTDB taxonomy): Bacteria > Verrucomicrobiota > Verrucomicrobiia > Opitutales > Opitutaceae > Pelagisphaera. The sequence continues at coordinate 7,925 of JBNMOQ010000001.1, read as the reverse complement.
CGCACAGAAGCCAACCCTCAAGACTATTCGCGGAATGTCTACAGCGATGGGTGCGATTAAGAGTGTTACTTGGTTTTCTTTTTCTTATTCATCATCTCCGCAACGCTTCGTCCCTGTTGCAGGTCGTCTCGCTGGGGCGACACTTTCTCGACTGCTGGCGGGTCAGCGACCCACCCTACAATTTGTTGAGCTACAGATATGAGGTAACAGATCGAATGACGCCCTAAAACTGCTCAGTTTGATTCACACGCAACTTCACGAATACTGGAGGCGATGGAGCACCCTCTTCGACTGGATCGACAGAGCGATAACTCACCCGCTCCGTAGTTTCCTTTTCAGTATCCTCGGTTTTGTAGGCTACGAAATTCGCCTGCCATTCCGGTTCCACCAAACTGTTCGTAGATACCGGTTCATAATTTAAATAATCTATATCCTTTCGGCGGAGAAAACTTAAAGTGACGTATACGTCCATTTCTCCACCACGGTCCTGATTGGCGATCTCATCAGTCCCGATTTCCAGATAGTCTGCAAAATTAGGCTCCGCCGGATCCGTATCGAAAGCGAATTCAAAAAAGTTGCTGAGACCATCATTGTCCAGATCTACGTCATGCCCCCAAACCGTGGATTCGAGCGTATGCTCCGCCAGGTCATCCGCGGCGAAATAGGTTTCCTTCCAACGAGCTAAATCCTGCGAATATCCCGGCGTAGTCAAACGAGCGATCACAAGCCCTTCGTTCACATCGGCAATAATCACAGAGCCACTTTCAAAAAACGGATACACGCTCCAAGCTCCCTCATAACCCAACTCGTCCTCGCTTGGGTGAGTATCCACCCAAGCAACTGGCTCTAGGATCCCTTCTTCAATCCTTTCAGTAGAAAGCACTCGCAGACCAGTCGTATAGTTCGCCTCATAGACCAGCCCCTTATGAACGTAGAGATTGTGATCGGTCGCGATTGTTCCATGATCAAAGAAACCGAGATACTCAGGCGACTGAAGGTTTTCCAATTTCCAGATGTGCGTTCGAGTCGTAGTGACATTTGGGTTCTCCAATTCGTCCAGCTCGTCATTCGAAAGAAAATAGCGATGATCCTCAGTGAGCCACCCCTGGTGCGTGTATGCTACAGCGCTATACGATCGACGCGACAAAAGTTCCGGGGCGCTCTTGTTCTTTAGATTAACGATGGTTACTGTGTCCTCATTCGCGGCAAACGCGATCTCGTCTCCCAAATATCGCTGATCGTCACCTTGATAGGTCACGACCTGAACATCATGCGTGTATCCATCTGCTGCGTACCCACCAGCCATGAATCCAGTTTGGTTAGGCTCGAAATTTAGATTGATAAAAATTAAGCCATTATTCCAAACTTTATTCCCGCTTTCATTGAACGCCCCAACCGGATAAGCGAATCCAGTCGCCTCGTTTATCGCAATGTTATGAGCCTCTTTAAATCCATCGAAGCGAGCGGTTTCAGAAAAGATCCGAGGAGAATTTGTTGTATCTCGCAGCTCAGTTAGATCGAAAATCTGAAGCCCGTTATTGCTATTGTCAGCCACCACGTAAACTCGATTCCGATAAGTCTTAAAATCCCGCCAGGCCGAAATTTCGGAGCCAGCAGTCTTCGGAAGCATTCCGAGATAAACGGGATTCCGAGGCGTCGTGATATCGACAAACGCCACCCCATCGGTCCGGCCCACGAGCGCGTACTCTCTACCCGTTTCCGGATCGGACCAACCCCATATGTCATTGCCGCGAATGCGATCTCCATCGCCGCCCATATCCGCCAAAGACAAGTGCCCGAGAACTTCCATATTATGAGTAGGAAAATCAACGCTGTTGCTAGAACCTCCTCCACTACTACCACCAATCTCACCCTTCTCGCCGTGGCCAAATGCAGCCTGACCGAAAAAGAAAAAGCCCACCACCAAAGCGAACTTCCCAACCATATTAAGAATAGCACAGGCTTCCAGCCTGTTTCTCCACAAGCAAGATGCCTGTGCACCTATCAAACCTGGAGACCAAACACTCATTTTGAAAAGTAGAATCGAAAGTATACCTCTCCAAGTACGAAGACCCTCCTGAAATGGTTTCAAAAAAACCCGATTCGAGACACATACGCTTCTCACTATCGCCCCCTGAGATTCACTCCCACAGCAGATGCCCCCTTTGCCGAAGTTGCCCCCAAAGCGGGACTAACCTCACTCAAACGAAAATCACCATTTGCCGGACTAAGAAAAAACGGATCAGCGTAAACCGGATTATCTCCCGGAAACGAAACAATCGCGCTACCTTCACGATGGAAGAGATTGCCTTCAGCCACATTGCCAGGCGCCTGGTCGACTAAAAACAAATCTCCAGCCGATCCCACGATAATGTTATTCAAAAATTGGTTACCTTGAGGAGGAACATTCTGCATTCCCTTCTCTTTCCAATCCTTACCGCGACTATCGCCAACGAGAATGCCAACCCGCACAGCTCCAACGATCGTATTATTCGCAATCAAGCAATTACCAGCCGCCTGATAGTGCCCGCCCTGCCCCTTCGTTATTCCGAAATACAAGCGGATTCCCGTTCCAGCGCTATCCACAATCACATTGTCCCTAACAACATGACCCGTACCGCAAATTCGAATACCTCCAGCTCCTCCGACAAAACGATTCCCCTCAATCACGCAATTCGTACCACCGCGCATAACAAGCTCACCCTTACACTGATTGAACACGTTTCGTCTATAAACATTCCCCGAACATTTGTTGCTGATAATTTCCGCTTCCCCATCACAACGATCAAACACGTTATCCTCCACAATCGCGCGGACCATCACATGCCCGAACGTCGGCTGATTCGTCCCGATCTTGATCGTCTCTCTTCCATTTCCACTAGCTCGAGGAATGTCTCGGAAGTGATTGTTTCGAATAATATTTCCAGTCGGAATACCGTGATCGTATATCTCATCATTGATATGTAAATTCACGCAACGCGCGGCTATATCGACGAAACTACAATCAGTCAGCTGATTATCGCGAGCACCAGCCGAAATCCCTACCGCAGCACGATCACCTCCACTACGCTCGAACACGCAATTCACAATCTGACAATGATCGGACTGCTTGAATTCCAAAAGATTCCGCTCAAAGTCGCATTCCTCGAACCGCATACCTTCCAAAACGATGTAGCTCCCAGTAATCGAAAAATGGCTACGTCCCGTAAAGACGACTCCTCCGGCACTCTCCGGTCGAATCGTCACGGGCTGCTTAGCAGCTCCCTGGCAATCCAACTCCGCGGACCATCCTTCGTATCGCCCGTCAGCGATTACAATGGTGTCGCCCGCATTAGCTTTCCGAATGACTTCGGAAAAAGAATCCGCAGAGTCGACTGGTCCGTGCTCAACAGCCGCAAGCGGCCCAGTGAAGAGCAGAAAACAAAACGAACAAACTATTTGGTGAAGCACTTTTTTCATCGATCTCTAACTCTAAAAAACTGACAAGTCGTATGAGTATTTCAACAACGGAGTACACGGAGATACGGAGTTTTTCTAGTCGAATTTCCTCCATTCCTCCGTGTACTTCGTGGTTAAAAAACATTCAGATAAACTCACTCCCAAAATCCTCCAGAATAACCTCGAACATTCTTCCCGCGATACACTGCGATATTGTCGAAATAGGCATGAACATCGGCATATTCCCCTTTCGCATTTCTCGGAGCCCACTGAGGCTCATGCCCTCCATGAAAGGTACTAAACAAAAAAGTACTGATAAGCGTTTCCTCTCCGACCTCTCCTCGAAAGCGAATGCCGCCATGCTCAATGACGCGCTTTCCGTCTATGTAGATATGAGCAAAGCCATCATCTCCAGATGCCTCCTCGTTCAATTTAACATGCAGCGATATCGCATAGTATTTCCCGTTCTCAAAATGGAAATCGGGAGCGAAAACGCCTGTCCCGTATTTTCCGTCCTTATTCTGACAATACAAATAGGAACGAACTGTTCCCGCTTCCTTAAAAGTAACCCGAGCGCTCCACCCATCCGGACGCATCGTATTACCGCCCGTTATCGGCGAATCCGGACCCAGGCCATGTAACTTCCCCCCTTTGACGAATTGAAAATCTTCATCGAATTTAACGTCATAATTCAGCGTATACTCCAAGCCTTGCTCGCCTAGTTTATAGCGATTCGTAACGCGCTCGCTTCCACGCTCGCTACCCTCGTAAGTCGCCATCAGAGCGCGTCCACCACCAACTCCTTTACCATCGACTACTTCCAAATGCTCATCGCTAGTCAATGCTCCATAAAGCCCCTCTTCACTTGGCGTCTCGAACTCCTCGCAAAAGACGAGCCCGGCCCTGCCCCCTTCACCTAAAGCAACTCCAAACCAACTCAATGCCGCAGCTCCGAAGCCAACTAAACGAAAAGTGCTACCAATACAAAAAGATCTGATACAAAGGGAAGGTCTCATCATTTACACCCCGCGTTAATAGAGAGTCGCAAAAGAAAAGCAAGGTCAGTCCAAATTTCATCCATCCAAGAAGGACCTATTAACCTCGTAGTCTCATAGAGCTTACCACAACAAACTCACAACCTCTTAATGATGTGCTTTTTTGGGGACAATTGAACCCGTTTTCATAACGTCACCTATAGTGGATTTACAATAGTCTTAAGTAAGACTCACCTACAAACGGAATGGTCAGGGTCGCCAAAGTCAACATAGGAGTCGCTGCCGCTACAAAAGGTTTCGCTGCTTTCGGACCAATTCGACCTTCTTAAAACCTTTCGACACTAGCCGACCTGTATTCGCGACTCGTCTCGGCGTAAACCGCAATGCGGGTGAAGACGGAAGCGGATTCTGACAATCAGATTTCAGCCGATTCATGAAACGCTTGGGTTAAGACAAATCGTCTTTATATTTTCGATACAGATTTCGAAACTGATGATAACTCAAACCCAAGAGCTTTGCGGCGTCAGTCTGCTTATTTCGAGAATCCGACAAGGCCTCGCTCAGTCTCTGGATTTCCAAACTCCGAACTTCTTCGACGAGTGACAGCGATCGAGAAACTTCACCACGAACGCTCTCTTCGTCCTCAACCACTTCAGCTTCGGCTTCTGCAGCTCCGAAGGGATTGGAAAACGGATCAAATTCAATTTCTCGAATAACGCTATCGCCGCTACGATACACAGAACGCTCAACTACATTCTTCAACTCGCGAATATTTCCAGGCCATCGATACGCCCCCAACTTCCTTTCGGCCTCAGAAGAAAACGTCGGCGATTCCTCAAGGCCAAGTTCACCCCCCATTTGAGCTGCAAAGTGGCGTGCCAAGTAGATAATGTCCTCTTGACGAGCACGCAAAGGCGGCAAATACAAAACCTCGAACGACAGCCGATCCAGCAGGTCGTCCTTAAATTTTCCCGCTTTCACCATCGCAGGCAGGTCCGCATTGGTCGCCCCCACGATCCGAGCATCCACCCGAATAGAGTTCGAGCTACCCAGTCTTTCAAACGAGCGATACTCAACCGCTCTGAGAATTTTTTCCTGAATCGGAATCGAAACGAGTCCCACTTCGTCCAAAAACAAAGTCCCTCCTTCCGCCAACTCAAACCGCCCCACTCGCCGTTCGCTCGCGCCCGTAAATGCGCCTTTTTCGTGCCCGAAAAGCTCCGACTCCAAAACCGACTCCGACAACGCTGCGCAATTCAACGCCACCAATGGAGCCTCCCAGCGGCCGGACAGAAAATGCAGCCGGCTCGCCGCAAGCTCCTTTCCCGTTCCACGCTCGCCGATAATCAACACCGGCCGATCTACCTTAGCTACGAGCGATAGATTTTCCTGAAACTCCAAAAACGCCTCCGAGATCCCAATCGCATCCGGAAGGTTCCTTGGTTGATGATCTGTTGATTCGTGAAAATAACTCATGGTGAATTTAACCAATATTTGGTTAATTTATTCATAATGAGCAACTTCAATTATCGAAATAATCCTCCAATAAAATACTTATTACTGTATAACAACGACTTAACCTTATCCAATCAAAGTTGGCATGCATCATGTTAATACAACCCCGAACCACAAAAATTAAGGGAAACAGACATGGGTATTTTTACACGATTCAAAGACATTGTAAGCTCCAACATCAACTCGATGTTGGATAAAGCCGAAAATCCGGAGAAACTGATCAAACAGATGATCCAGGAAATGGAAGACACGCTAGTGGAGATCAAAGCATCTTGCGCCAGCGTCATGGCCAACAAGGCAAGTGTGAGCAGAGGGTTAGGGCGCGCAAGGGACCATGCTAACAGTTGGGAGACTAGAGCAGCTCTCGCTATTAACAAAGGTCGCGACGATCTCGCTCGAGAAGCCCTCGGCGAGAAGCGTCGCTACCTCGCCGAAGTCGATAGAATGACCAGCGAGAACGACCAACTCGACGAAGTCGTGGCTCAGTACAAGCGAGACATGCACGAACTAGAGAGCAAACTCGAAGTAGCCCGAGAAAAACACAAGGCCCTGATCCATCGTCACGCTCAGGCCCAAAGACGTCACCAAACTCAGACCACAATACGCAAGGTCACAAACACTGACGCATTCGCACGATTCGAAGCCCTGGAAGGTCGCATCGACCGCATGGAAGCCGAAGCTGACCTCGTAAACGTCAAAACAAAACCCAATCTAGAAAACGAAATCGCCAACCTCACTCAGGACGACGAACTCGAAGAAGAACTCGCAGCGCTTAAAAAGTCATTGAAGGGAACCGAAGAGACGACAGGCTAGAGAATTAGAATTCACTGAAACCCATTTAATCAGAGCCGCCCATGCCATCCGAATACGTTCTCACCCTAGGCATTCTAGTCATAGTAGTCGGCCTGCCCGTGCTCTTCGCCTTCGTACTAAAATTGAACAAACAAAAACACGAACAGAAGACCTCCAAGGGAGTCGATCTGGACCAAGAGGAAACGAAGATCCTAAACGATCTGCATCGCGGACTCGAGCGCATGGAAAAACGCATCGAAGCGCTCGAGACGATTATAATGGAAAAACGCAGCTAACCCAATTTCTACAAAAAAATGAAACGTAAACTTTATCGCTCCCGCGACGGCATGATCTTCGGAGTATGCCGAGGAATCGCCGACACATTCGATTTATCCTTATTTTGGATACGCATCGGATTCGCCATCGCATTTGCTCTCACACTCTTTTTTCCGACTGGATTGATTTACCTCATCCTCGCCCTAGTCCTAAAGCTCGAACCAATCGAGGTCTCTCCAAATAGCCGTAGAGACGTCATTTTCGACGGACCAAACGATAGCTCACGAAAAGTTGGACTGAGACAATTCAAAGCGAAATTCGATTCCCTGGAAAACCGAATTCGCCGCATGGAAAGCCACGTAACCAACAAAGCTTACGACTGGGACAAACGACTCAACACCGACTAGCCTCGGCAGGAAACTATTCCTGCTCGCGAAAGCGACGAGCAAACGCATCGGGCAGCCTTACAGGTTTGCCCGTTTTTGTGTCCAGCCCCGCCATTTCAGTCTTGGCGAGCAAAAGTAAATCCCCCGCCCGATCATATCCCCGATAGAAGATATCAAAACGCGTGGGCCTGAGATTTGTCACAGACAGATCCAGCTCGAACACGCCAGGATAAAACGCCTGTTTCGTGTACTTAACATGTAACTCAGACATGATCAAAGCCACCCCCGCGACATCCTTCTCCGTATAGCCCAAAGCCTCCAACAACTGCACCCGCCCCTCGTGCAAGTACTCTACGAATACATTGTTAGCAACGTGATCGCCATAATTGTGATCCTTAATACGAAAATGAATACTCGTCTAAAAATCGACTCGATCGAATTGTTTGATTTCGTTGAACATAATAAAATAAAAAACCAACTTCCAAGGTAGCGGCCGATCTCCGAGCGGCCATCGCTGCAATCA